>DAISHW010000068.1:0-10588 GCA_036822295.1 Bdellovibrionales bacterium
ATTTTAAAAAGGCTTACGATTTGAATCCGGGAATGGATTACCTGAAAGAGGACTTGCTCCGCGCGGCCCGCGCCGCCCAACGCGACGACGAGGTCGAGCGCTGGCGCAAGGCCTTTCCGGGCGTGAAACCGGCGGACTTGAAGACCAACGGCGAAGTCGTGCTGGTGTATCAGCAGGGTTGGGGACCGGTGAAGCGTCCGCACCCGAGCTTCCCGCGCGTGCCCAAGCTTTATCCGAGCTTTTCGCGCACCGAGCGCGCGCGCTTGGAGATCGAAGGCGGCCCGCAAGCGACCTCGCAAATCGCGGTCAATGTCACCGACGTCGCTATGAAACAGCTCGATGAGCAGTACGCGGGGCTTATCGCCATGCGCGCGGCGGGGATCGCCACCAAGGCGGTGGTCAGCGATCAGATCCGCCAGAAAAATGAACTCCTGGGCGCGGTCGCGTGGATAGGCATGAACCTGACCGACCAAGCCGATCTACGCCAATGGTTGAGTTTGCCGGCCAGCTTTCAGATCGCCAAGCTTCGTTTGAAGCCCGGCAAATATCGCGTGCGCGCGGTGGGGCTCGACAGCGCCGGTTCGCCGACCGGCGAAGAGATGTCTTGGCAGGACCTTGTCGTCACGGCCAGGAAAAAGAACTTTCTGAACTGGCGGTCATTGCAATGAATCCGCAAGAGCTCTACGGCTTTTGGTTCGGCGGCGGGAACTTGCGCGACAAGGCGTATTTGGACGGCCGCATGGGCATGTGGTTCGCCAAAAACGAAAAAATGGACGCCGAAATGCGCGGTCGCTTCGCGCCCTGGCTCGAAAAAGATCTCAGCGCTTGGAAGGCCGCGGACCGTGACTTGTTGTGTTTGATCGTCTTGTACGATCAGATTCCGCGCAATTCCTTTCGCGGCACCGGCCGCATGTTCGCGTATGACGATAAAGCCCGCGGGCTCGCGCGCGAGGCCGTCGCGCGCGGACTGCAGCGTTCGTTCACCGTCGCCGAGAGTCTGTTCATCGCTTTGCCGTTCGAGCATTCGGAAGACCGCGCGGATCAGGACGAGAGTATCAGATTGTGCGAAGAACTGCTCGCCCGCGCCGCGCCGGCGGAAAAAGGTTTCGCCCAAGGAACCTTGGACTACGCGGAAAAGCATCGCGTGATCATCCGTCGCTTTGGCCGCTTTCCGCATCGCAACGCTTTGCTTGGACGTCGGAGCACGCCCGAAGAGGTCGCGTTCCTGAAGGGGCCGGACAGCAGTTTTTAGACCTACGTCCTGACCCGGTTTGATTTTGCCGGCGGACGGATTCAGACTGGTCCTATGAAGGCTATATATAAAGTCATTCTCTTCACCTTGTCCCTGGCCCTTACCCCCGCCGCTCATGCCGCGTTCTCGCCGCTCGGGATAGGCGTTGTACCGCCGGTGCAGTTCCCGCCCGAGGATTTCTCGATCACGGGCGCCCGCGTTTCGCTGCTCTACGGTCAGCATCGCGACATGTACGGACTCGACGTCGGCGTGCTCGGGAACATCACGGAACAAAACTTCGTGGGGCTGGCGGTGGCCGGCGGAATGAACTGGAACAAAGGCTACACGACGATCCTGGGTTTGCAGCTGGCCGGTGTCGCCAACTACGGCCAAGAGAAAACCACGGTCGTCGGCGTGCAAGCGGCGCTGGCGCTCAACGTATTGAAAGCGGAGTCTTCGGTGACGGGCCTGCAACTCGCGCTCGCCAACATCGCCGGTCACACGTCGATTTATGGACTCCAAGTCGGCATCTACAACAAAGCGCTCAATGTTTACGGGTTGCAATTGGGATTGGTGAACGTCGCGCAATCGCTCCACGGGATCCAAATCGGTTTGATCAACTTCCACACTCAAGGACTGTTCTCGGTATCTCCGATACTGAACATCGGATTCTAATATGCGCTTTTCTCGGGTGACCGCGCGGCTGGCGATTTGCATGGCCGCCGTCGGTTGCGCGAGCCGCCCCAAACCTTGCACGCCTTTGCGAACCCTGGAAATCCACGCCCATCGCGGCGCCGCCGACAGGCCCAACAACACGCTCACCGCTTTCCGCCGCGCGGTGGAGCTTGGCGCCGACTTCGTCGAACTGGACGTGCAAGTTACGAAAGACAAGCGACTGATCGTCACGCACGATCCCTATTTGCCGAAGCCCTGCATCGATTCGGCGCTCGTGCCTGTGGACAAGCCGGTGTATTTCCACGATCTGACTTTCGGGCAAGTGGGCGCATATCGCTGTTTCGTACCGAACGAGCCGATCCCGCTTTTAAGCGAAGTGTTCCGCGCATTCAAAGACTCGGGCCTTGGTTTCAACATCGAGATCAAATACGACGCCGCTCAGCATCCCCCGCGCGAGGAGTATTTAGAGCTGTTGCTGAAAGTGCTCGATGAGGAGAAGCCGAAGCGTTTTATGGTGCAATCGTTTGATCATCAGTTCCTGAAGCTACTGCGCCAGAAGCGCTCCGACATCCGCGTTTCGCCGCTCTTGGGCGGCGGCAACATCGACCGGGGAGTCGAGATCGCCAAAGATCTCAATGCCGATACGGTTACTCCCGCCTTCAGCAAGGTGACCAAGGAACATATCGATCGGTTTCATGCCGCCGATATTCGCGTGATTCCATGGACCGTGAATCATCTGGCGGAGGCGCAGAGCCTTCAGAAGATGGGCGTCGATGGTCTGATCACCGACGAAGCCACGCTCTATAAGTTCATGATGAAAGAGTGTCCGGCGGCGGCGCCGTAAAAACTAAAACGCCCGGGGTTGGCCCAGGCGTTAGAGTCATGCAAACTTTGAGAGATGCTTGGTCGCTTATTAATTGCCCAGCGAACGGTTGGAGTTCGGCAGATCCGGAAGATCGTTGCTGAATCCACGCTCAAGGTCTTTTGCGGCCGTCGCGGCATTCGCGGCCGAAGCCACGCGTTCGTCGAGCGACTTTTTCATATCGTCGTACGAAGTCTTGCCGTTGCCGTCCAATTTCTGAGCGGCTTCGAGCTGAGCTTGGGCTTGTTTCTCCGCGTAATCTTGCGGGAAGGCGCCGAGCTTCGCGAGGTAGCTCGAGATCGAGCCATTGCCGTTCTGGATGATTTCGCGCAGCGTGAAGAGCGGTGCGTACTGTGACGCCTTTTTCTCAGATTCAAAAATGATCTGGGTCAAAGTGGCCGCAGTGATGTCGTTCTTGGTTTTGTTGTCGATAACCATCACGTCTTCGCTGGTGCGAATCATTTTGGCAATATCGTCCAAGGTCACGTAACAGCTCTGTTGCGTGTCATAAAGCTTGCGATTCTGATACCGCTTAATGATCTTGGTTTTAGCGTTCGGCCTATTCGTCATCATTTCTTGGTTCACCAAAGCCTCCCTCTGAAAATGACTCCCTCAGCTATAAAATCTCGAGGGGGACCGTATTCCTGGCCGCCACAGCTTGTCAAGGCAACCAGTCGGACTCTTTCAATAATTTCGAGAACTAAGACACTACGTGACATGCTTATTCTCTACGCATGTGACGCGCAACAATAATTACTTCGGTGAACGACCTTCGTCTGGGACTTGAGTGACTTTCAATGTGGGTCCACGCTGACGCTTATAGCTACAATACAAGTGGTTGATATAACTAAACTCTCCCAAAACAGAACCAGATCGATTTAAACCGTAACTGGACCATTTTTCAGGCCGATTTCGTCAAGATTCTGCGCGGATTTTCCGATTTTAAAACATTGGAAATCTCGGCTTGGATGCTGGAAAGGCCCTAATGAAAAATCTACTTTCTTGCCTGGGTGTGCTCATTTTGTTTGCAAATACGGCGTGCACATCTCTTGGGCAAAAGGGCGGCGGGTATCGTGATTCGGAACTGAGCAACCAAAATCCTGCCCCGCGGAAAATGTCTCCTCCGGACTACGCGTCGAATGCGCAGTCACCCATTCTTGATGATGCTTATTTGAGCAGCCAGGCCGACTACCATTTCACGATGGGCGAGACGCTGAGCTTCGAAGGTCAATCGGGCCGCGCGATTGAAGAATACAAACTCGTACTCATCTACGATCCGAAATCGGTACACGTGCGTTTACGCCTAGCGCAGGAGTTCGTGCGCGTGGGTATGATCACGGAAGCGGTTGAACAAGGTGAAATCGCCGTTGAAACCGCGCCGAAGAGCATCGAAGCGCGCATGCTGCTCGGCGGTCTCTATTCGGGGCTGAAAATGTTCGAACCGGCGCGCCAGCAATTCGCCGCCGTGATGGAAATCGAACCGGGGCATGCCGAGGCCGCGGTTTATCAGGGCGCATTGCTTGCGGAAGAGCGCAAGTACGATGAGTCGATCAAGTACTTCGAGTCGCTTTCCGGCAATCCGAAGTTCCCGGAGCCCGAGCGCGCCCATTACTACATCGGGCGCGTGCGTTCCGAGCAAGGCAAGGGTCACGCGGCCGAGGCGGAAAAGGCGTTCGCGAAAGCGCTGCAACTCAAAGCCGAGTATCCCGAAGCGGCCGTGGCTCTGGCCAACATCTATCGCTCGCAATCGCGCGATGCCGAGATGGAAAGACTTTTGAAAAGTTATCAAGAGAAATTCGGTCCGGACCGCGAGATGGCGCGTCAGTTGAGCCAGTACTATCTGGAAAAAGAACGGTATGAACTCGCGCTCGAGCATCTGGAAGTCTTGGATGGCTTCGAGCGTGACAACTTGAACATCAAAATCCAGATCGCCCTGATATTGATCGAGCAGAAGCGCTACGAGCAAGCCGCGGTCCGCTTGGAAGACGTTCTTCAGCAAGCGCCCGAGAGCGATAAAGTGCGCTACTACCTGGGCGCGGTTTACGAAGAGATCGGCCGTTCGGACCTGGCGATCCTGCACTACGAAAAAATCCCCAGCGGCAGTTCTTATTTCCCAGAGGCGATCGTGCACACGGCGCATCTGTTGAAAAAAGACGGCAAGGTTTCGAAAGCCATCGCGGCGGTCGAGAAAGCTTTGTCGGAGCAGGACGACGTTCCTCAGCTGTACGCGTACTACGCCACTTTGCTCGATGAAGAGAAACAATATAAGAAAGCGCTCGACATGCTGGTGACGGCGGTCGACAAGTTCCCGTCCAACACGCAACTGCGTTTCTTCCTGGGCACGATGTACGATCGCACCGGCAGCCCGAAGGACACGATCGCGCAGATGAACAAAGTGATCGAGCAAGACAAGGATCACGTTCAAGCGTTGAACTACCTGGCTTACACGTACGCGGAATTGGGCGATCAACTCGAAGACGCGTCGGAACTGGCCCACCGCGCGCTCGCCTTGCAGCCGAACGACGGCTACGTTTTGGACACGGTCGGCTGGATTCACTTCAAAAAAGGCGAAATCGAACAAGCCATCAAGTACCTCGAGGCCGCGCACAAAGCGAAGGGCGACGAAGCGATCATCGCCGAACATCTGGGCGACGCGTACCTGCGTCACCAGATGTGGCAGAAGGCGCAACGCATGTACCAGAAAGCCGCCAAGCTCGAGGGTACGGGTTCGCGCCAGAAGAAGATCGAAGAGAAAATCGCCAATATCCAAGTTCAGAATCAACGCCCGACTCGCATGCCCGCGAGTCTTCCGGCTCCCAAAGCGCAGTGAACCGACGACCCTCGGTTTGACTGCGCCCCCGATCCAAGCTTAAATGCCAGCATGTCGCGTCTTGTAACGTGTTTGCTGATGATATTGGGCCTGGCCGCTTGCTCTACGGCGCCCACGCGTCTGAACGATGTCAAAGAAGGGCATTGGAAGGCGCGCGCGCTCATCAAGGACAAAGATCAATCGCGCTCTTATATCGTGAACCTGAACATGAACGCGGTCCGCGATCAGAATGTCCGCATGGATGTGACGAGCGCGCTGGGTACCGGCGTGGCGATCCTGACCGCCGACCAGAAAGAAGTGCGCTACCTGCTTTTCGACTCTAAACGTCTTTACTATGGCCCGCCGCAAGCGGATGTGATGCGCCCGATTTTGTCGCTGCCGCTCGATCCGCGGTGGTTACATAATATTCTGTTCGACCAGACTTTTGGCGGGAAGATCTGGGCCTGCGACATGGAAGGCGGCTTCTTGAAGGAATGTCGCAATGATGCTTTGAAGTTGAAAATCGGTTGGGCCAACCGTCAGGGCGACAAGAAGACGATACTGATCGAGCATCCCAAAGCGTCCGTGCAGATCAACGTGCTCGCGTTCAAGTCGAAGGTCGAGGATAGAAAAAACTTATTCGTCTTAGAAGCCCCCGCGGGTTATCAAAAGCTCAAAGTCCGCTGAGAGCGTCTCACGCGGAGACGGCGCTCGCGGATGGCTCGCGAGATCATTCGCCATTGCTGAAATCGTGATTTTCATAGGATAATTTTAACTGAGGACCACAAATCCATGGTCCTACAGCCAAGGGGGGCTAGGCATGGCTATGGATTCGCGGCCGACGAACTTTACGGATCTCATCAAAGGTTTGCAGAAACAGACGAAGTTTCAGGATCTGAGCTGGTCCGGAAGTTTTAACGACTACCTGAATCTGGTGCGCGAAAATCCGAAAGTCACGCGCAACGCCTTCCAACGCATGTACGACATGATCATGGAAGCGGGGACTTCCGAATACGTCGACGTTAAAAAACAGATCGTCCATTACAAATTCTTCGACGATGAAGAGAACGACGGGAAAGACGCGGTTTACGGAGCGGCCATTCCCCTGATGAAGCTCGTGAACGTCTTGCGCGCCGCCGCTCTGGGATACGGAACCGAGAAGCGCGTGATCTTGCTGCACGGACCGGTAGGTTCCGCGAAGTCCACGATCTGCCGTTTGATCAAGCAGGGCATCGAGCGCTATTCGAAGACCGATTCGGGCGCCATGTACACCTTCGAGTGGGTGGATGAATCCGGCCAGTTCGAAGACATCTTCGGCAAGGACTGCCGCGTGTTCCCGAGCCCCATGCACGAGGAGCCTTTGTTGCTTTTGCCGGTCGAAATGCGCCAGGCGGTTTGCGACGAGCTGAACCGCGGCGCCAAGGGCGATTTTCGCGTGAACGTGACCGGTGAGCTTTGCCCCCCGAGCCGCTGGATATTCAAATCTTTGATGGATCGCTACAACGGAGATGTGAGCCGCGTGCTCGAGCACGTGCGCGTGCGCCGCCTGGTTTTGTCCGAAGCCGACCGCATCGGGATCGGCACGTTCCAGCCGAAAGACGAAAAGAATCAGGATTCGACCGAGCTCACGGGCGATTTGAACTACCGCAAGATCGCCGAGTACGGTTCGGATTCCGATCCTCGCGCCTTCAACTTCGACGGGGAGTTCAACGTCGCCAACCGCGGCATGATCGAGTTCGTCGAGGTTCTGAAACTCGACGTGGCGTTCCTGTACGATTTGCTCGGCGCTTCGCAAGAACATCGGATCAAGCCGAAGAAATTCGCGCAGACCCATATCGATGAAGTGATCATCGGCCACACCAACGAGCCCGAGTATCGCAAACTCCAGGACAACGAGTTCATGGAGGCCTTGCGCGACCGCACGGTGAAGATCGACATCCCGTACATCACCAAGCTTCGCGACGAGATCAAAATCTATAAGAAGGATTTCAACACGCGCATTTTGCGGGGGGTGAGCATCGCCCCTCATACGATCGAGATGGCCGCGATGTGGGCGATCCTGACCCGTTTGGAAAAACCGAAGAAGGCCAATCTGACCCGCGTGCAGAAGCTGAAGCTCTACGACGGCAAATCTTTGCCGAACTACACGGAAGACAACATCAAGGAGCTTCGTAAAGAAGCCAAGCGCGAAGGTTTGGAAGGCATTTCCCCCCGTTACATCCAGGACAAGCTGTCGAACGCGATCGTCATGGCCCAGCAGATGAACAAGGGCTCCGTGAATCCGTTCATGGTTTTGAATGAGCTCGACGCGGGTTTGAAGCATCACTCGTTGCTGTCGAACGAGGAGCTCAAGCAGGATTACCGCGAGCTGTTGAGCGTGGTGAAGCAAGAGTACGAAGAGACGATCAAGGCCGAAGTGCAGCGCGCGATCTCGGCGGACGAGAGCGCGCTCCACCGCCTGTGCGCGAACTACATCGACAACGTGAAGGCGTACACGCAGAAAGAGCGCGTCCGCAACCAGTTCACCGGTCAGGACGAAGAGCCGGATGAGCGTCTGATGCGCTCGATCGAAGAGAAGATCGAGATCCCGGAGTCGCGCAAAGACGATTTCCGGCGCGAGATCATGAACTACATCGGCGCGTTGTCTTTGGAAGGCCGCAAGTTCGACTACAAAACCAACGAGCGTCTGCACAAGGCACTCGAACTCAAGCTGTTCGAGGACCAGAAGGATTCGATCAAGCTGACGAGCCTGGTGTCGAGCGTGGTGGACAAGGACACCCAGGAGAAGATCGATATCGTGAAGACCCGTTTGATCAAGGAATTCGGCTACGACGAAATTTCCGCGACCGACGTTCTGCATTACGTGGCCAGCATCTTCGCGCGCGGGGACGTGAAAGATAAGAAATAATGGGTATTCGCGAAGACCATAACCGGTTCCGTGACATCGTCCGGGGCCGGATCAAACAGAACTTCAAGAAATACGTCACGCACGGCGAGATGATCGGCAAGCGTGAGAACGAATACGTCAAGATTCCCATCCCTTCGATCGACGTCCCCCGCTTCAAATATGGACCGAAGCAGTCGGGCGGCGTCGGTCAGGGGCAGGGACAACCGGGCGACGGAGCCGACGGCGAGCAGCAGCCCGGTCAGGGACAGGCGGGCGACACCCCGGGCGGGCATTTGCTGGGAGCCGACGGTTTCCCGGGAAGGCTGGGCGATATTTTAGGTGAAGAGCTGCAGCTTCCGCGTATTCAACCCAAGGGCAACAAGGCCGTGGACACCAAAGTGCACAAGCTCAGCGGCCGATCGACGGTGGGTCCGGACTCCTTACGCCATTTTAAGTCGTCGTACAAAGAGGCGCTCAAGCGCTCTATCGCCGCGGGCATCTACAGCCCGGAAAATCCCATGGTCGTACCGATCCGCCGTGATATGCGTTACCGCTCGTACCGCACCTCGGTGAAGCCTCAGGCCAATGCCGTGGTGATTTACATGATGGACGTATCGGGTTCGATGGGCGACGAGCAAAAAGAAATCGTGCGACTCGAGAGCTTTTGGATCAACACGTGGCTGCGCCGCAATTACAAGGGGATGGAAACGCGGTTCATCATCCACGACGCCGCGGCCAAAGAGGTCGACGAGAAGACGTTCTTCTCGACTTCGGAATCGGGCGGGACGCTGATCAGCTCGGCCTATAAGCTCTGCAAGAAAATCATCGACGAGGAATATCCGCTGAACGCGTGGAACATTTATCCGTTCCACTTCAGCGACGGCGACAACTGGTCGGGCGAGGACACGCGGCTTTGCGTGAAGCTCTTGAAGGATTACTTCCTGCCGAATGTGAACATGTTCGGCTACGGGCAGGTCGAGAGCAAGTACGGCAGCGGCCAGTTCTTGAAGGACTTGGAAAAGGCCTTCCCCGAGGACGATCGTCTGGTGATTTCGCGCATCGAGAACCGCGACAAGATCATCCAAAGCATCAAGGATTTCCTGGGGAAGGGAAAGTGACATGGCGAATTTGACTCTGGAGCTCGAGCGCGAACGGGTCAGAATCGAAAAAGCCGCGCGCAATGTCGGGCTCGATTTTTACGAGACGATTTTCGAGCTCGTCACCTACGATCAGCTGAATCAAATCGCCGCTTACGGCGGTTTTCCCGTCAGATATCCGCATTGGCGTTTCGGGATGGATTACGAGTCTTTGTCGAAGTCGTATGAATACGGTTTGTCGAAGATCTACGAACTCGTGATCAACAACGACCCCTGCTACGCCTATTTGATGGAGGGGAACGAGTTCCTGGATCAGAAGCTCGTGATGGCGCACGTGTTCGGCCACTGCGATTTCTTCAAGAACAATTACTGGTTCTCGCCCACCAATCGCAAGATGATGGACGGAATGGCGAACCACGCGACCCGCGTTCGGCGTTACATGGATCGCCACGGCGTCGAGACCGTTGAGAACTTCATCGACCTGTGCTTGAGCATCGAAAATCTGATCGACCGGCATAGCGTTTATTCCGCTAAAAAGACGGTCGAGCCGCTTCGCGAAGTTCGCGACGACGGCGGGGACGATCCCGAGACGCAGCGGCCCGACGGCCGCCTGCGCGTGCATCGCGGTTACATGGAGTCGTACATCAATCCGCCCGAATTTTTAAAAGAGCAGCAAAAGCGGATGGCCGAGGAAAACGCGCCTTCGACGACGTTCCCGGCGAAGCCTGAGCGCGACGTGCTGGCGTTCCTGATGAACTACGCGCCCTTGAAACCCTGGCAACAGGATGTGATGTCGATCGTGCGCGACGAGGCCTATTACTTCGCGCCTCAGGGAATGACGAAGATCATGAACGAGGGCTGGGCGTCGTACTGGCACTCGAAGATCCTGACCGAGAAGATCATGGATGACTCCGAGATCATCGATTTCGCCGATCGCCACAGCGGCACGATGGCGATGTCGCCGACGAGCTTCAATCCGTATAAAGTGGGGATCGAACTCTTCCGCAATATCGAGGAGCGCTGGAAC
>DAISHW010000069.1:0-10577 GCA_036822295.1 Bdellovibrionales bacterium
CCTGACGGGTTTTGAAGCCGACGCGAAGACGCTGAAGGCCGCGGAAACCAACTTGGCGAAAGCGCGCGTGGGCGTGCCCATGAGCCTGGGGAAACAAGACTTCTTTAAGGCCGGGCCGCTGCCCGCGGCCCTGGGTTCGCGCTGGGTGTTCTGCAATCCCCCCTATGGCGAGCGCTTGAAGGTGAAAGAGCCGCTGGCCGATTTGTACGCGAAGCTTTTCGCGCAGATCGAGAACGTGGCCAAGCCCGATCGCGTCTGCGTGCTGTTGCCGTCAAAAAGCGTGAAGGGCAAGTTTCACCTGCCCCCGCGCTGGAAGGTTCTGGGGAAAAGACCGCTGCTAAACGGCGGCCTTCCCGTCGTGGCCTTCGTATTTGGCCCGAAGTCCCCGTAGTCTTCGGTGCGCCGTTTTCTTCTTCATGCGTTTCGCGATCTGCATCTTGGCGACATGCAGGGCCTCGTGAACCGCTCCGTAAAACAGCGGATGCGTTTCGCGCGCGTAAAGATCGCCGCCGAGCCACGACGCCCGGAGCAGAAGTTTGCATTCAAACTCCGGCCCTGAGTGCTCGGCGACGACAAAGACCTCGAGCTCGTGCGCGCCTTCAAATTCCCCAAGGGTTCCGCGCGCGAGGTCCCGCACGAAGTCACGTGAATCTTCGTTCGCCGTCAAATGACGAAACGTCGTTTCGATTTTCATAAATCCCCCTCTGTGCGGTGGTCACTCCACTTGGCGATGGTTTCGAGCGCGGCGATCATGGCCTTTTCGATCGCCATGAAGGGGCTATGCGCCTCTTCATTCAGATCGAATGTCAGCTCGCTCGAAGCCACTTGAATGGTGAAGCGGTACAAATCTCTTTTCTCCCGCGAAACCTTCGCCGTAATGAAACTGTCCGAAGGCGCGCGATCGGTGATCGTTTCGATCGCGCTCTGCACGAAGTCCGCGATGGGACGCTCGTGCCTCATGTTTTCAAACTGGATATTGCCGTCCATATTTTCCCCCGTTCGTTACAGCAGGCTTTCGACGAGCGCGCGACAGTCCCGGGCCCGAAGGGGCTTTTGCAGAAATAGCGGGCAGCCGTAGCCGTTCGATTTCGCCACCAGGTTGTCGAATTTCTCTTTCGCGAGCACGCTCACGAAAACGAAATTCTTCGCGGCCTCGCCGAAGCGTTGCCATAGGTCCACGCCGGTCGCGTCGCCGGCCAAATGTCGCTGACCACCAGATCGTACGGCTTGCCTTTGCGGTACTGCCGGCGAATCATGCGTTCCGCGAGTTCCTCGGTCGTGGCCCAATCGATTACTGAATCAGGACAAGACTGGAAGAACACGCTCTCCCAGAGCGGGCGGAAGGTCAGGTCATCCTCGACCACCAGGATCTGCGGCTTACGGCGCGGCAGATCCACGAAGAGATGCGGTTGATCGATGATGTGCGTGTACTGTTCCATTTCGTACCTCCTTAACAGGTCATGTGAATAGGATCGGCGGCCGGTTTGATGAGCGTTTTGAATTGCGTTGAAGACTTCGCAACATGTGGTACGGTATTGATTCGCATGAGGAAAATCGCCTGCGTCGAGGACAGTCGAGAGTACCAGTTGCTGATCCAGGACGCCTTGAAGGGCTACGAGGTTCAGTTCGTCTCGACATTGGCCCAGGCGCGAACGCTGTTTCAAAATGAGACGGACGGCTTCGAGATGCTCTTGCTCGACGTTTCACTTCCCGACGGCAACGGCATCAAGTTTCTGAGCGAAATCAAGCTCACCCGGGACCTTCCGGTCTTCATATTGACCGCGGACAACGACGTGCTTTCCAAAGTCGCCGCCTTCGGGATCGGGGCCGACGATTACATCGTCAAGCCCTTCCATGCGCTGGAGCTGCGGGCGCGCGTCGAGGCCAAGATGCGCAGCCATCAAACGGCGCGCGAATCGGGCGGGGCGATCACCGTCGGCGATTTGGCCATCGATGCCGGCAAGATGTCGGTGACGGGTGACAAAGGGCAACGCATCGATTTGACCCCGATCGAATTCAAGATTCTGCATTTGCTCGCGCGCCGTATCGGCAACGTCTATTCCAGGGCGCAAATCATGACCGAGGTTTGGGGCGATCAAACGCACCTGACCGACCGCACGGTCGACGCGCACGTCAGTCACTTGCGCAAGAAGATCGCGTTTTCGCGCGTGAAGATCACGACGGTCTTGAGCGTGGGCTATAAGATTTCAGTCAGGGCCTGATGGGCGGCTTTCAGGCGCGCGACAAGGCCCGTGATCTCTTGATCGCCCCTTTTATTGGCGCGCGCCAGACTCTCGATCCCGAGAAAACCCACGAGCGCGGCGGAGCCCGCGACCTTGTGGCACGCTTTGCCGACGCCGTCCTTGTCACTCGGCTCCGCGTTTAACGTTTCGATCGTCGCGCCCAGGGTCTTGTTGAACTCTTTCAAGATCGCGATCGCGGTGTCTGGATTGGTGTCCTCTACCAAGTCTTTGAATTTAGACTGGTCGAAGCCCGTATCGTTCGCGAAGCGTTTTAATACGTTATGAACGCGTTCCATGCCACCCATCCGTGACTTTGATCCTACCAGGTTTGAAGTTTTCTTGAAACGGCCTAAATTCGGTAACCGCCTTTTCGAAATCTATCTACAATGGGTACAAATGCGCGGCTTAAGGGAATACTTCTACCTGACGTTGACGTTCGGAATCGGGATCGCCCTGACGTTCTTTTTGTTCTTCAAGACGCTGCGCCTTGAGAACGACAAATACCAAAATGAATTCTACGCCGACGCCGCCGCCTTGAGCTCGCGTCTGGATCTGACCATGGCGAACGAGACGATTCGCCTGCAAAACTTCGAGGAAAGCCTGTTTCACGGTTCGGGTTCCCACAAAGTGAACCGCCAGCTGATCGACGCGGTTTTGAAAGGTTCGGTGTTCTCGGTGTTCACCTCGTTGAACATGACCGGCCGCGAGAGTGACGGTTTGCCCCGGTTGGTGCGCACGGTGCGGATCGAGGACGAAAAGAACGAAAAGATCTTGCTCCCGCCGCTCAATCCCGTGGTTGAAAACCTGGGCGTGCGCCGCGCCGTCGACGATCTGATTCGCACCGGCAGCAAGCACCGATCGATTCTGGTCGAGCGCGACGGGCGGGCGCTTTATCTGTTGGTGTGGCGTTCGAGCACCACCCGCAACCGTTTCTTTATTTTTTCCGGTATGGCGCACGGGCTGGTGAACTCGTTCTTGAAGCTCAAGCCGGGAATGAGTTTCGTACTTCACCAGTACAAGGACGACACGCACTGGCTGGTGGACGATCCTTCCGGCGCCGGCGCGCGGGTCCGCAAAGCGGCGCCGCTTGAAATTTCGGAGCATATGCGGCGCACGCCGTTCACCCGCGATTTCGATCTGCGTTTGAGCGGCGAAGGCGCGTTCAAAATCACCGTCCTGGCCCAGCGCTTCGATGAGGCCTATGTGCTGTGGCCCACCACTGTTTTAGGGGGCGGGGTTATCATCACGTTGTTGATTTCGCTGTTGGTCTACTACCTGATCAGCCGGAATATTCAGATCACCGAGCTGGTGAAGCGGAAAACCGCCGATTTAGAGGTGGAATCGCGTCGGGCGATGGACGCGGCGGAAAGCAAGACGCGCTTTTTGGCCAACGTCAGCCACGAGATCCGCACTCCGTTGAACATCATTTTAGGAATGGCCGAGATCGCCACCGACGAAGCGGTGAGTGACAAACAAAAAGAACATCTGCAAACGCTTTCCAGCGCGGGTACGCATCTGCTGGCGCTGATCGACGATATTCTGGACATGGCCAAGGTCGATTCGAGCGATGTGCGGTTCCATGAGGCGCGCGTCGATCTTTTGCAATTCGCGGAAGAAATGTGCCAGTTGGTTCAGCCCAACATGGCCAAAAAGAAATTGAAGTTCTATTTCGAGATGGATCCGGCGCTTCCCAAGGCGGTGAGCGCCGATCCCGCGCGCATGCGCCAGATCTTGATCAACCTGATCAACAACTCGATCAAGTTCACCGACAAAGGCTTCATCGCGCTGAGCCTTAGGCGCGCTCCGGCGCGCAAGGATGAAGGGGGTATCGCCGTCGTCGAATTCAAGATCAAAGATTCCGGTATCGGTATTCCCGACCTCAATAAGAACGAAGTCTTCAAGGCCTTTTACCAGGTCAATCCGTCGACCACGCGCTCGCAAGGGGGCGTGGGTTTGGGACTGGCGATCGTGAACGCCATCGTTCAGCGTTTGAAAGGCTCGATCCACGTTCAATCGAAGATGAATGAAGGCTCGACCTTTTCGGTGCGCCTGCCCTTGAAGATCGAGCGCGCGGCCCCGTGGCGCGATCAGATGTTGCCGTCGGACGCGGAGCCGCTCAATGTCTTGGCGATTTGTCGTGACGATATGCTTTGGGAGGGGATTCAGAGCTTCTTTAAAGGCACGCCCCATCGCTTAAGGCGCCAGAGCGTGCCGTCCAGGGCGGCGATCGAGGAGAGCGACGTCGTGATCTGCGACGGCGACGAAACGCCGATGGATTTCCCCGCTTTGAAGCATATGGTGGGCAAACGCCGCCTGGTCGTCTTGAGCGATCAGACCGAGTCGTGGTTGGCAGAGGACGTTTCGGTCTTGAGCAAGCCCCCGTTGCCTTCGAATTTGTTCGAAGCGGTGGGATTGATTCGCCCAAGGGAAATGAAGCGCGTCGAAACGCCGGCGCCCAGACCGGTGGATGAGCATATCTCGCTGGTGATCGCGGACGATGACGACGGCAATCGCACGCTGATGAAGGCCTATACCGATCAGAAAACATGGCGGGTGCGCTTCGCCGTCGACGGGCAAGAAGCTTTGGACATGTGCATCGACGACCCGCCGGACGTGCTCGTCGCGGATTTGCAGATGCCCGTGCTCGACGGCTTTTCACTCGTCGAGAAGCTGCGCGCGTTTGAATCTTACAAGGGCATAGCCCACACGCGCGTGATCATGCTGACCGCCGACGCTTTGGCCGAGACCGCGCAAAAGGCGCGCGAACGCGGCGTCGACGTGTTTCTGACCAAGCCCATCCGCAAAAAAGATTTCTTCAGCGCCGTGGAAAATGTCAGCGAGTCTTAGAGCGGCGATGAGTCACCAATCCGTCGGGAAATAGTCTTTCAAGAATTTGCCGCACCAGTGGTTGCCGCTGTTGATGCCGTCGAAGAACGGATCGCAGACGCGAGCCGCGCCGTCGACGATGTCGAGGGGCGGTTGGAAGTCGTGATCCTGTTGTTTGCGCAAGGAAATCGCCGCGGGATCTTCGTCGGTCACCCAGCCGGTATCCACGGCATTCATGTAAACGCCGTCTTTGGCGAGATCTTTGGCCGAGGTGTGCACCAGCATATTCAACGCGGCCTTCGCCATGTTGGTGTGCGGATGGCGGTCGGTCTTGGTGAAGCGCGAGAATTTGCCCTCCATCGCCGTGACGTTGACGATGTGACGCTGACCCGTGGAACCGCGCCGCATGAGCGGCGCGAGACGGCTGCACAAAACGAACGGCGCCACCGAGTTCACGAGTTGAACTTCGAGCATCTCGGGCGTCGACACGTCGTCGAGCCCCAAGCGCCAGCTGTTGGTGTGGCGCAGGTCGACTTGCTGAAGATCGGCGTCGAGCTCGCCTTCGGGAAACACCTCTGCGGCCCGCAAAGAATTGTCGATGGTGTAAGGGATCTGCGAAAGCCGGGCCGAGGCTTGAATGCCCACGCCGGGCGCGAGCCCCTGCCAACTGACGGGCAAGGCGTTCCCGGTCGACGCGCGCCCGATTTTGGCTTTGCAATCGGCGTGATCGGCGAGCAGTCGCAGCACGTCGGGATTTTCGACCGGGGTGAGCTCCCGGTCCAGCATGTGCGCGTAGAATCCCGGCGGGCGCCGCACGGTCTGCGCGGCGTTGTTGATCAAGATGTCCAAACGCCCGTACGCGCGCTCGAAATAATTGGCGAACAACTCGACGCTCGGGATGTGGCGCAGATCGAGTCCGTGAATCTGCAAGCGATCTTTCCAAACGGGATACGTTTTTTCGCGGGCGAAGCGGGTGGCCGCGTCGACCGGAAAGCGCGTGCTCACCACCACGCGTGCGCCCGCGTTCAGCATCATCATCGCGGCTTGATAGCCGATCTTCAAGCGCGCGCCCGTGATCAGCGCGGTTTGGCCTTCGAGCGACGCGGATTGAAAGCGCTTGCGGTAATTCAGATCGCCGCAGGGCATGCACAGCGAATCGTAGAAGTGATGCACGCGCGCGTATTCGGTCTTGCACACGTAGCAATTGCGGCTCGCGTTCAAGACAGGTCCGTCATTCCCCGGGCGTTCCCCGATTTGTTTGGGCGCGGTGAAGACCGCTTCTTTACGCGCCTGGCGAATGCCGGTGCGCGCCCGCGCTTCACGGTCGGCGGCCTGCTTTTTCCGCCGTTTGGCCAGGTCGATCTCGCGATTGCGCAGGCGCAGTTCCTGGCGATTCGGACGCGACAGACGTCCCGCCGCGGTCATCAAAGCCTCGCGCTGGGCGGTGGAAATCGCGCCGAGCTGGCCGCCGTTCTGGGCCAAACGCTCCAGGACCTGGATGCATCGCTGAATTTCAGTTTCGTCGAGTTCGCTCAAGGACATCCGGAATTTACTAAAGTTGGTGCCGCTGACCGTCAAGCTGATACCCTAAAAGAGTGGGTAAAACGCTCTTGGCGCTCCTTTTGTGGGCCGCTCCGGCTGGGGCCGATCTATGCGACAACTCGAAGCACTTCTGCGGTTACACGCGCGGCTCGAGCGGCCGTTCGTCGCGTTCGAGCAATCCCTCGCAAGGTTCGACGGTGCGTTTGAATCCGTCGAAAGTGCCGGTTGAAAAAGGTTTCGGCATCGAAGCGATTTACTTCGATGAGGCGGCGGACTTTTCTTTGGTGCGCGGAATGGGCCGCGTGGGCGCGGGCATTTCACCGTCCAACAGCGAAGAGACGTTTTTCGGTCCTCCGGGCATCGAACGCGAAATCGACTATCTGGAGCGCCAACGCGCCCGTCACCGATACTCCGCGCAGAAGTACACGGCGGCCGGCGCGGTCAATCTATTCAACTCGAAGGGCAACGGCTTTCGCCACTTCAGCCTGAATCTGGGCGGGCTGGCGAAATACAATATCAAGACCGAAGACATTCGCCCGGGCGGAGGAGTGAGCGGTTACTGGGGACCGTTCACCTTCGGCTACTCGATTTATCAAGATCAAGCGCATGTGCCGGCCTGGAAAATCCCCGGGGCGGATATTGTCCTCGAAGGCGAGCGCATTGACGAATACACCGTCGAAACTTTATCGGGCGGCATCTATTTTAAAAATCTGATTTTGGATTACTCGACGCTGACCACGCGCGGGGATTTGGAGTCGCGCACCAAACTTTTGACCGCCGGCGTGTTCCTGTGGCGCGCGCTGATCACCGCTTCGCTCAGATGGGAGGAGTCCAATCGTTATTTGTACGATCGGCGACTTGACGCGCTTGTCGAGAAGCGCGTGAAGGCCAAAACTTTCGCGGGCCTGCAAGTCCGCGTACTCAATCCCCTTATGCTTGGCGCGTTTTACAACTACTATCTGATGGACGAAGCGTCGGTCGGCGCGACTTTGTTCTTTTAACTCGGCGAGTCGAGCATGGTGTTCTCGCCCCTCGTAGGTAACGATAATTTACAAATCACAGGGGGTTTTGATGGCTGGGTGGGTCGTTGCGCTATGCGCATGGGTGTTTGCCACGTTTGCTTACGGTGAGTCTCAATACCCTCAGAATCCAAATCCGCAAATGACTCCCGGATCGCTCTGCGAGAGTTCGCGCCAGGTGCGCTACCCGGAGCGCATCAAATACTGCTCGCGCGACGTCGACAGTTCCACCAAGCGCCAGGTGATTCGCGAATACAATGAAAGACTCGGCTACGATATTCAGCCGGGCGATCGTCACGAATTCAAAATCGACCATCTGATTCCGCTGTGCGCGGGCGGGTCGAACCAGAAATCGAATCTTTGGCCCCAACACGAAACGGTTTACGTGATCACCGACGATTTGGAGCAGTTGATATGCGTGAAAATGGCTCAGGGCGTGTTGCTGCAAGCGCGCGCGATCGAGCTTCTGATGCGCGCGAAAATGCATTTGGACGAGGCGGACGACGTTCGCGACATTTTGGAAGCGCTTTAATAGACTTCTTCGAGTGCTTCAGCTACTTCTCCTGACTCTAGGAGATGCCGTGGCCAAGAATAAAAACGCCGATCTGTTTGGGGACGACGCCGTGTCGCGCCCCATGAACGAATTCGAAAAACTTTTAAATTCTTCCGGGGTGGTCGCGCGCGGGCTCGCGCCAGGCGATCGCTTTCACGGCGAAGTGCTGGCGGTGAGCGGGCAAGAGATTTTCGTCTCGACCGGAACTCCGACCGACGCGGTCTTGCCCTTCGCGCCGGGCGCCGAGCCGCCCAAAGTCGGCGATAGGCTCGACGTGATCGTCGTGCGCGCGCGCGAGGGCGAGGTTTTAGTGAAGCGCGCCGATGCGCGCGGAGTGAGCGCCGAAACCGATTCGCTAGAGGACGCCTTCGACATGGAGATCCCCGTCGACGGTTTGGTGACCGAGGCCGTGAAGGGGGGCTTTCGGGTGAAGGTCGGAGCGGTGAAGGCGTTTTGCCCGGTTTCGCAGATCGATTGGCGCTGCGTTCGTCTTGAAGATTACGTCGGCAAGAAATTCGAATTCATCATCACCAAGTTCGAGCGCGGCCGCGACCTTGTGGTTTCGCGCCGTAAAATATTGGAAATCCAGCGCGCTGAAAAAGAAGGCGACTTCCTGCGTTCGGCAGAGATCGGCTCGATCTACCAGGTCACTGTCTTCCGCCTGGAAAAGTACGGCGCGTTCGTGCGCACCGAAGAAGGCATCGAAGGTCTGATTCCGGTGAGCGAAATCTCGTGGAACCGCGTGAACCACCCGCAAGAGGTCGTGAACCTGGATCAAGTCGTGCAAGTGAAACTCATGCGCCTGACCGAAGAGGAAGATCGTTTGAAGGTGAGCTTTTCGTTGAAGCAGGGCGGGACCGACGCGGATCCGTGGCTGTCTTTACCGGAAACTTATCCCGTCGGTTCCCAGCACGAGGGCACGGTCGAGCGCAAGGAGCCGTTCGGCTTATTCGTGCGGATCGGCCTGGGCGTGACGGGTTTGCTGCCGCGCTCGGCGTGGCGCGATTCGACCGAAGGATCGGGGTACGAAAACAAGCGGCTCGGCGACAAGGTGAAAGTGCGGGTAGGGGCGATCGATTCGGCCGCGCGCAAGCTTTCGTTCACGGTGCCCGGCGAGGACGAGGACGACAGCTGGCGTTCGAATTCGGCGGTGGCGGCCAAGTCGGCGAGTTTCGGTACGTTGGGTGACTTGCTCAAAGGCGTGAAGGTAAATAAATAGTGTTTTCATAAGGGGGTTCGATGGGCAAGATTATTCTGATGATCGCGCTGTTTACCGGTTCCGTTTTCGCCGCCGACGGCACCAGCACGTTGAAGTTGGACTTGCATGAAACTCAAGGTTTGAGTGAGCCAGCGGCGGACGGGCTTCTTGATATCGAACAAGAGATTCAAAACGACCGCGCGCAAGCCCACGCGTTGAAGAACGCGCCGGGCATGCCCGAAAATTACGGTCAAATCTTCGAGCATCTGGCGGTCGCCAAAGAACTCAAAGTGATCGGGTCCGTTCGGGAATAGCCGCCGCCGACCGCACCAGCGCGCGGAACAGCCCGCGCCCGGCGCGGCTGAACGGCAGGTATTCCGGATGCCATTGCACGCCGACGACGAATGGGTGGCGGGCGTGCTCGATGGCTTGGACGACGCCGTTGGCTTCAACGGCCACGACTTTCAACCCCGCGCCCAATCTGTTCACCGCCTGACGATGCAGGGAGTTCACCCGGGCGCGCGTGCGTCCCATGGCCCGCGCCAGTTGGCTGGTGGGATCGATGTCGATGCGCTTGAGCGCCCGGATGGTGCGGAGCTGCGGTTTCTCGACGTAAAGATGACGAACGTCTTGGTGGAGCGAGCCGCCGAAGTGCACGTTGATCAACTGCTCGCCGCGGCAGAGTCCAAGGACCGGAAGTCCGCGCGCGACGGCCATTTCCAGCAAAGTGAGTTCGAGTTTGTCGCGCTCGATGTCGAGTCCCGCGGTGAAACTCTTGACGCTGAACAATCGGCGCCAGAACTTCACGCGTTTGATCTCGTTCTTCAGCTCGGGGAGCGGCTTCTCTTGATAGCGATCGGGATGGATATCCGCGCCGCCGCCAAGTACCAGCCCGTCGAAGGCCGTCGGCGGCTCGCCCCGATTCGGCGTGACCCGTTTCGCGCGCCCGCCGGCAAGCCAAATCATTCCGCGCGTGCACCACCAAGCGGGCGCGCCGCCAAGATCGGGTCCCGTGACCAAAATAAGCGGGCGTCTTTCACGCATGCAGCCCTTGCTCCACTTCGAGCGCGGCTTGCAGGCGCTCGGAATTGTCGGCCAGATGCTCGATCTCGACCCAGCGGTTCCATTCTTGCGCGATCGACCAACGTGGATTGTCGACTTGACTGTTCGGCAATCGGTAATGGAACGTGGGTCGC
>DAISHW010000070.1:0-1244 GCA_036822295.1 Bdellovibrionales bacterium
ACGCGGCCTTCGCGGACGCGAAGGCCGATCTCGATCAACGTGATCGGACCGACGGCCTTGCCTTGCTCCTGATGAAAATACTTTTTCTTCATGGCTCCGTGCCGCCCTCTACCCGCCGGATCAATCGCCAGTAAAATTCGGCGAAATCCGCGCCCCCAACCTCCATCTTCAAGTAACTCATGAGTTCCGGCAAACTGATTGTGCGCGAGCGCACTTTTTGAAAAAGACGCTCGCCGAGCATCGTGCCCACCATTCGCGCGGCCTCAAGATACGCCGCCATGTCGCCGCGGCGATGCGGACGGCGCAGTCGCCCCGTTTGCACCCAAACGACCTCGCTGAGCCGGTGATCGAGCGCCAGGAGCAAGGCCGGCCGACCGGCGTCACGCGGGCGGCGCGCGCCGAGTTGCAGGCGCAACGACTCCAAGGTCTCGGGCTTGCGTTTGGGGTTGATCCATTTGCTGAAAAAAAAGCCGACGGCCTCGACCCAAATCAAAGGCAGAAAATCTTCGGGCAGATCCCAAAGCGTCCGCTGACGGTGCGCGAGTTGCGCGTGCAAGAACTGCCCCGCCAAGGTCGACGCGTGATTGATCGTGGGACGCGACAAGAAGAGCCATTCCTTTTCGGGCAAAAAGAAACTCATGTCGTGTTCCAAATGGTATTTGAGCGCGCGCGACATCTTGCCCGTCCAGCGCCGGCGCCGCAGCGACGCTTTGGAGCTCGGGCAATACACTTGAACGCGCGAATGCGAAACTTTCACGCGCAAGTCGCCCGCCAGCAGCTCCACCAAAGAGGCCACATGATCCGAGTAATCGACGGCCAAGTCTTCTTGCAGGTCGCGGTCATAGGCATGCTCTAAAAACATCAAAAAGCTCTGCCACTTCATCCAGGGCGGGGAAACCATCAAGCAAAAGCGATCGCCGCTCGATTTCAAGATCTCATCGGTGCCGTCGCGGCCTTTTTGCGCCAAGCGAAAATACAGGGCTTCGACATCCTGGAAAAGAGTGAGCAGCTCGCCGGTTTTGGCGAACCCGGAGCGTAAAAGTTTCGGCAAATGCGCTTTGGCCAAATGCAACTCGCCGATCACCACGAAAATCAGCGCGGACGAGTTGGCCTGGCCCCATTCGCGCACTTTTTGGGCGATCCAACGGTCACGTTTGTGCAGATCGTGCGCGGTGTTCAGCCCTTTCAAAACGTATCCGCGATCGCGGGCCAGTTCGAAAAGCGGCCGATAATGTTCGAACGGG
>DAISHW010000070.1:1271-8431 GCA_036822295.1 Bdellovibrionales bacterium
CATCCCAACGACAAGCGCCTAAAAATTTCGCTTCGGAAATTTTTCCCCCCATGAACGCGGCGGCGATCTCCTCGTGCTCGGGCTTTAGACACTCGAGCGCCAAAATCACCGACTTGCGGTTGACTTGATCGCGCAAGATGCGCACATGGGCGCGCTGGGCTTGAGCATAGGCGTGAAAATCGGCGCTCAAGACGACGCGCGCGCCATTCACTTTGCGATGGAACTCTTCAGAGGGGCATGTCCCCCATGTGCCGCGAAACTCCCTGCCCAAAGCCTTGGCGTAACGCCGAAGCGCCGCCGATTCCGGCCCCAGCCGCATCCGCACTTGCGATTTCACCTGTTCGAGCAGGCGTTGACGGGTGCGCAGCCACTCTTTTTGAAACATGCAGCCTTAACGTTGACCTAACGCCCTGCCGAAATCAAGCGTTGCCTGCCCCGATAAAACGGGTTGTAATACCGGTATGAAAAATCGAGTTCAGATCGCCCTGGTCGGCACCCTGCTTTCTATCCTCGCGCACGTTTATCTAACTCTGCACTATTACCCGTTGAAGTTCGGCTTCGCCGGGGGGCAATCGCTCTGCAATATCAACCAAAAGTTCGATTGCGACGCGGTTTCCGCGTCGAGTTTTTCCGCCTTATTCGGGATTCCGCTTTCGGTTTGGGGCGCGGTCTTCAACGCGGTTTTGTTCATCATGATCCTGCTCGCCTGGCTCGAGTGGAGCGAATACCCCGAGAGACTGCGCCGCTGGTCCCTGGCGTTCGCGGGCGTGAGTCTCGCGAGCTCGCTGGTGATGGGCGCGATTTCGTTGACCATGATGCAAGCCTATTGCCTGTTCTGCATCGGGCTTTACATTTTGAGCGCGATCGTTTTCGTGGCGCTCAAAGGCACGCTTCGCGAACCCTTCCTTATGCATTTCAAAATGGACTTGCCGAAACTGTGGAGCGATTCGCGCGGCATCGTGTTCACGATGATCGCCATTCCCGCCGCGGCCTATCTGACGCATCAAATGTTCATGCAGAACTTGGGCGACGCCCAGCTCACGCGCGTCGTGAACGAGTCGGTCGCCGATTGGCAAGCCGCGCCCGTACAGAATTTCGTGGCCAAACCCGCGCTGGTCATGGGACCGAGCGCCGAGAACGCGAAACTGCGCCTGGTGGAATTCGCCGATTTCAATTGCGGGCACTGCAAACGCGCGAGCTACACGCTGCATGCGTTCGTGAAGGCGCACCCCGACGTGCGTTTTGAATTCTACAACTTCCCGCTCGACGGCGCGTGCAACGAGAAAATCACCGGATCGAACGGCATGTCGTGCCGTATGGCTTCGGCCGTGCTGTGCGCCGAAGCCGAAGGCAAAGGCTGGGACATGCACCATCTTCTTTTCGAAAAACAAGAACAGTACATCCGGCTCGGATCACCGAACGAACTCGACGTCGAACTGGCCAAGGAAGTCGTGCCCATGGGGCTGAATTGGGAGTCGGTTTTGCGCTGCTTGAATCAACCGGAAACCATGGATGCCGTGCGCGCGCAAGCCAAGCAAGGCGCTCTGGTCGACGTGCGCGGCACGCCGACCTTGTTCGCCAACGGCAAACTACTCCAGCGCGGACAATTGGTGCCCGTATTGCAAGCGGTGCACGCCAAAGCTTCCCAGTAAAATTTCATATCAGAAGCTAATCAGTTCGACGACCCAAGTGCTGGCGTCGTCGACGAAGGCGTCAGTCACGGTGATCGCCGACGAGAACATGCCTGAATTCAAGTCTTTCAAGAACGCCACCACGACGATCGCGGCCGCGACTTGACAGATCATGCGCAAAACCCAAACCGTCGAGCGGACGTCGGCAAGTTTATGCTCGCGCTCCACTTTCTCGATTTGACGTAAGTTGCGCTTCAGTTCCTCGAAATGCTCGATGACTTTTGCATGAATCTCTTGCTGCTTCGCCAACGAGAGCGTGGCTAGACCCGGAAAATTGCGCTTGGTTTTGATCGCCTGGATGAGCTCCACGCAATGCTGTACGTAACGTTCGCAGCGCTCTTGGAAGCCGGGATAAGCCGTCTTCATTTCAACGTACGTCTCTAGGTCCTCTTTGGCGCGATCGTAATTCTCGGAAACCACGCTGCCCAGCACCGCGCCCCGGACGCTGTCGATCCGGGTCACCTCTTTGCGCTGAGATTCCATCAGCTTGCGGCGAAGCGTATCGTGCATCTCGCTGATGTGCTGATGCTCCGTGATCGACATGACCATGTTGTTTTCCATGACTGTCCTTTCGGCTGGAACGACCAAGGTCTGGAGGATTTATGCCTTGCGCTACACACCTTCGCCTATTTTTCAGGCTTTTTTGACAAACAGCGTTCCGCCTTGAGACACTTTTCATAGGCCAAGGTCGGCCGATCACTCAGGAGCTCATGATGGAAAAAGGATCTTTCCACATCTCTTCAACGCCCATTCTCGCGACAAAAGACGAGATCGCCTCGGTCCCCCTGCCCAACCAGCTGCCGGGCGGAATCGACTTCAATGAGTTACCCGCGACGTCGCTGAAGTCGTCGGCGCTCGAAAGCCTGATTCACCAGAACGAGGATTTGATGGCGCGCCTGAGCGTGAACCTGCGCCGCAATCACGAGTTCGAGGATCAGATTCAAAATCTTGAAGGCGAAAACAAAAACTTACGCGCGCGTTTTGAGACCATCAAAGAACAGTACATGGTTTTACAAGAAAAAGACCGCATCTCGGCCGGCCACTTGCTGACTCTGCAAGAGGAAAGCTCGGCCTATAAAAAACAGGCCGCGAAGCTCGAATCGCTTTACAAAGACGTTTTCGTGCAAGCCCAAGCCTTTCAGGGGAGAGTCGCGAAACTCGAACGCGATCAAGCGCGGCTTCACAAAGCCGCGCGCGCCGTGCAAACGCAGGCCAAGAGCGGCCGCGGGTTGGCGGAAGACATCCGCTCGCTCACGCGCACGCACCAAAGCAGCGTCACCAGTTACGAAACCAAACTCAGCGACGTGCGCCAGGAAATGGCTTCACTCCGCGGCAAAATCGCCGAGCGCGACCGCCTGTTCGCGGAAAAAGTACGGCTCGAAAACGATTTGATCTTCGAATAGCGACAAGCCGAGCGCCATCGCGCGGACACGCAAGCGCAGATCGATCAACTGACCGCGCACAACTCGCAAGTGCGCACGGAACTCAAAGAGTCGTTGATCACCGTCGAATCGCAGCGCCAAGATCTCACCCGGCTGGCCGACGAGATTCCGGCTCTGAAAACCGAACGCGAACGACTCACCGAACAGGTCGAGAGTTTGCAGGCGCTTTGGTCGCATAAACAAAAAGAGCTCGAGCACGTCGAGGAAAAGAACCGCGCGCTCCAGAAACTCAACCAGTCCTTAAGCTTGACGATCAATCAGCAACGCAAAGACATGCAGGCGGCCGCGGCCGACGCCGAGCAGGAACGTTTCCAGTTGAACGAGCGCATTCGCGCGCTCATCTCCGAAATTCAGATGTTGAGGGCGGAAAAGCTCTGAACCGCTTTGTCCTGCGATTCAAAAATATCGTGGCTGGCGAGACCGCCGGCCTCGAACAGACGACGAAACTCCGTGCTGACGCCGCAGAACTTCACGCCCGTGCTCGACTGCTTGGACAGGTCGTCCAAGGTCGTGACGAAATCCGTTAAACCCAAAGAACCGACGAACGAAAGCCCGCGCAGGTCGAACACGACCTTTTCTGAAGTCAGTTTTTCGAGACAGGTCCGGCGAAACGGCACCGCCGACTCGAAATCCAAACGACCGTTGAGCTCCACGACCAAAACCTCTCCACGTACCGCAAATTTGGCCTCCATCGTCTTCCTTTCTGTTTTCTTAAGTCTAACGCGTAGGTGTTGTTCGACGCACGTTCTTTACATACTATATTGATGATCGACGCTGAAAACTCAACTTTGGATGGACCAGCAATATGTGGAAATCATGGAAGACCTGGCTCGCTTGGCTTATCAGTCCGATGGCGATCGGATTCTACATCACGGTCGGAACGGTCAAGCTGACGTTCGATTACTATTCGCAGCCCTCGAGCGGCAGGATCACGGTTTCACGAACATGCTTTATGTCGCGCACCAAAAGTCTTTCGACTATCGTCTGCGTTTGCGGGGACCGCGCAAAGTCGCCGACAACATCGCGCTCCTGACCGTCGACGAACGCGCGATTGAAACCATCGGTCGCTGGCCGTGGTCGCGCGACGTGCTCGCGCGCGCGATCGACCAGGCTTTCCAGCATGGCGTGAAGGTCATGGCATTCGATATGGTCTTTCCGGAACCGCAGCTCAATCCCGCGCTCCAACTGATTGAAAAAGGCAAAGCCAAAGGCGATCTGACCCCCGACATGGAAAAGACGCTTCTGTCTTACAAAGATCAGATGGACGCCGACATGGCGCTCGGCGCCGTCTACGCGAAGCACGCCGACAAGATCGTCGCCGGTGCGTTCGCCGATTACCCGATGCCGTTTTATCCGCCCGAAAGCGAGTTCTGCCGCGATTTGATCTTCAAGCGCACGCCCGAAGCCAAGCAATGGGACAAAGAAGAGGTTTTGATTTCGGTCACCGATCCCATGCAGCCTTACATGCCGCAAGGCTTGACCGAGATTTTCAGCGCGATTCTGGATCAGCGCGAAAAAGAGGTGCGCGACAAATTCGGCCCGGTCAAGGATCGCAACGCCGAAGTCCGGCTGGACGGCGAAATCAATCAACAGTTGCACGAAGCGTGCAGCACGATCCTAGAGGATTTCCGCGCCGAAATCGGACAAGCCTGGGCCGAAACGGTGCTCGCGCAGGAAAACCCGAAAGAGTTCAACTTTCAAACCTACGACGATTGGCTCGCGGACTTCCGCTCACGCTCGCTTCCCAACGGCGTGATCGCCATGGACCAATGGAAGTTGAACACGCCGGTCGTGTCGGCCGGCACCAAACACACCGCGTACTTCAATGCCAACCAGGATTCCGACGGCACGATCCGCTCGAACGCGCTCGTGCTTCGCACCGGCAACATGTATTTTCCGGCCCTCGCGTTGAAAGCCTATTTAGTCGCCAACGGCTTCAACGCCTCTCCCCGCCTGGAGTTCAATCCTGCGTCCGGGATCAAAGAGGTGAGCGACATCGACATCACCAACAACGAAACCGGCGAATCGGTCTTTCACGTGCCGGTCGATCCGCAAGGCAAACTGTTGATGAACTACGCGGGCCCGCAGCAGATGTATCCGTACGTCAGCTTCGCCGACTTGGCCACCGACACGCCCGATCTGATGATCGAGCAGCGCACCTGGATCGCGAAAGACAAACGCTGGGAAACCGAAGTCAAACGGGTGAAAAAGGCCGATTTCTTGAAAGACAAGATCCTGCTCGTCGGGGCGACCGCGGTCGGCATCTTCGATTTGCGCGTGACGCCTTTTCAAGAGAACTACCCCGGCGCCGAAACGCATTTGAACGCGCTCGACAATCTGATCCAGCGCAAGTTCTTCCGGGCGATGCCCGACGAGCACGTGTACATGCCGCTGCTCCTGGCCACGGTGGGCATCATCCTGAGCGTCGTTCTTGCGCAGCTCGGAGCCCTTTGGGGGATGGGGCTGACGCTGGCGTTCCTGACCGCGACGTTCCTGTTCGATCGCTATTATCTTTTCGACCGCGGGATCGTGGTCACGGTCATCTGGCCGATTTTCCTGATCTCGTTCCTTTACGTAGCCCTGACCTTCTATCGTTACCTGACGGAAGAGCGCGGCAAAAAGGAACTGCGCCAAACGTTCCAAAAATACGTGTCGCCGGCGATCGTCGAAGAGATCTTGTCGGATCCGAAGAACATCGAGCTCGGCGGCAAGAAGGTCAATCTCACCGTATTCTTCTCGGACGTGCGCGGCTTCACGACGATTTCGGAAAAACTCGACCCGCGCGCGCTCTCTGACCTGCTGAACAGTTACCTGACGCCGATGACCGAAATCGTCTTCCGCAATCAAGGAACGCTCGACAAATACATGGGCGACGCGGTGATGGCCTTCTTCGGCGCTCCGATCACGTATAAAGACCACGCGAAGTACGCTTGTCGCTGCGCTTTGCAAAGCGTCAATAAACTCTTCGAGCTGCAAAAGGAGTTCGAGAAGAAGGGCCTGCCCACCATCGATCTGGGGATCGGACTGAACACGGGCGAAGTCAGCGTCGGCAACATGGGCTCCGACACGGTTCGCAGCTACACGGTCATGGGCGACGCGGTGAATTTGGCCTCGCGTCTCGAGGGCATCAATAAAGAATACGGCACGCGAATTATTCTTAGCGAGATGACATACAAGGACGTCAAAGATAACTTCATATGTCGCGAGGTCGATTGGGTTCGCGTGAAGGGGAAAGTTCTGCCCGTGAAGATCTATGAGCTTTTGGCCGAGGAAAAAGTGAAAGCCGCGAACATCGCCGAGATGCTCAAATGGTTCCAAGAGGGCTATCAACACTACCACGCGAAATCCTGGAAGCAAGGACTCGACTCGTTCTCGAAAGCGCTCGACCTGCATCCGTCGGATCCCGTTTCACAACTCTACATTGAACGCTGCCAGGATTACCTGGATGTTCCGCCGCCCGACGGCTGGGACGGCGTCTACGTAATGAAGACCAAGTAACAATGAAGTTTTGGTTCCGCGCCCTCAGCCTGCTGACTCTTGCTTTGATCGCGACGAGCGCGCACGGGCAGTCGTCGATGACGGACGGCGTGCTGATCAACGCGGACGTGATGGATCGCGACCTGGAAAAACGCCAAGTGATCCTAAAGGGCAACGTGCAGGTTGTCTTTCAAGGCCAACATTTGAGCTGCGATCGCGCCGAACTCGATTTGGGCAAACAACAGATCGTCGCCACCGGCCGCGTGATCATGTCGAACGAGCGCGTGCACATGGAGGGCGACAAAGTCGTCTTCAACTACAAACAAAACACCGGCTTGATCTACAACGGCTTCGTGCAATCCGGCCAAGTGGTTTTTGAAGGTGACGTGATCGAGAAGGTCACCCAGGACCGCTATCTGGCCACCAACGCCCAGTACACCGCGTGCGAAACCTGCCCGCCGGGCTGGAGTTTTTCGGGCAAAGAGATCGACGCCGAAATCGGCGGTTACGCGCGCATCCGGCGGCCGGTGTTCCGCATCGGCGGAACACC
>DAISHW010000070.1:8441-10406 GCA_036822295.1 Bdellovibrionales bacterium
GCCCGGATTGATCGTGCCGCTGAAGTCGGCGCGCCAAAGCGGATTTTTGGTGCCGTCGATGGAAGTTTCCGGCCGCGGCGGCGTGGGGCTTTCCGAGTCGTACTTCTGGGCCATCGACCGCAGCCGCGATCTGACGTTCACGCCCACCTGGTATGAACGACTCGGGTTCAAGGGGCACGGCGACTACCGGTACGTGCTCGGCCCCAACAGTTACGGACGACTGCAGACCGCGGCCATGAAAGATCGTTTGTCGCCGCAGACGGCGCTGCCGGGGCCAGAGGATCGCTGGTTCGCGTGGTACCAGCACCGGCTCGATCTACCGCAGAACTACGTGCATCGCATGAACCTGACCCAGGTCAGCGATTTGCGCTACCCGCGGGATTTCCCCGAAGAGCTGTACGGCCACGGGGACCCGGCGCTCGAAAACCGCATGTCGCTCACGCGCTCGACGGATTTCTCACTGCTGACGATCGACGGCGACATGTACACCAATCTTCTCAAGGCGTCGCCGATCGCCAACAATGACGACGCCGTTCACCGCTTGCCCGAAATCCGCTATTCCCTGAAAGAGCAATCGCTGATGGAGTCGGGTTTCTTCGTCGGACTCGACGTCAATTACGTGAACTTCGCGCGCGGGAGCTCGAACTACGACGATTTGATCGGCGACCCGCGCACGGGAAATCGCATGGCTCTGATCCAAAACCCCGATCACGGTGAAATTCAGCGGGACGGCCGCTACGATCCCGCGACCGACGTGTTCCGTGCCGGCCAGCGGCTCGATATCCGCCCTTCGATTTCCTACCCGTTCCAGATCGCGCGCCGCTTCGAAGTGCGGCCAAAAATATCTTATCGCGAAACGCAGTATCGCTTCGCTCCGACCGAGCCCGCGAAGGACTCCGGCTTCACGCCGACGGCGGACCGCCGCTACTTGCAGACCGAAGTGGCGATGAGAACCGAGCTCACGCGCATCTACGGCCCGAACGATCCCGGAGCCACCCGTCTTAAGCACTCGATCGAACCCGACATCGCCTACTCGACGATCCCCTGGAAGCGCCGGCCCGACCATCCCTTTTTCGGCGAATACAACGGCCTTCAGTACTCGCGCCAATTCGAGCCGGTCAGCGATTCCGATCTTTCCTTGCTCAACAACAACACGGGCCTGCAATTCGATTACGAAGACCGCACGTACGATCGCGAGGTCGTGAACTTCGGGCTTTCGAATATCTTCACCCGCAAAACGTGGCTCCACGGCGAACCGGTTTACAAGACCGCCGCGATCTTTCGGCTCGCGCAGTCTTACGATTTCAACGAAGCGCGCGCCGAACGCCCGCATCCGTGGTCTTCGATCGACGGCCTGATGGACGTGCGCTTGGACCGCTTTGAAACTTACACGACGTTCGCGTACAACGGCTACGCGCAAGTGACGAACATGTCTTCGCGGGTGAAGATCATGACGGGCGCGCAAAATTATTTGCAAGGAACGTACACCCGCAACATTTTGCTCGGCGACGAATACGAGATCGAACCCAACGGGGAAACGCGCAACTTCGGCTTCGGCGCCGGGATATATTTGAAATACCTAGAGGCCGTCGGTCAGTTCGACTACGAGGCGCAGAAGTGGGCCCTGCAAAGCTTCACCTATGCGTTGAACGTAAGACCGCCCGGCCGCTGCTGGCTGCTGAAGTTCGAGCAGCGCCTGGTTCCCAACGGCTCCCCGCAAACGCGCGCGTCGCTCAGCTTCGACTTCGGCGGCGAAGGCAGCGGCGCGGGCGGAAATCTCATGTAAGAAAAGTTCTAAAAGCGCAAAACGGTCCAATCGGCTTTCAAACCGTCGGGTTCCGCGAATGCGTTGAAGGTGGGCGACACCAAAACGGGAAGTTTCTCGAGCGCCGCGACCGGATTTTCCTCTTCGGTTTCAAGTCCCGGCACGATGTACACGACGTAAAGGCCGAGCAAAATACCGGT
>DAISHW010000071.1:0-8896 GCA_036822295.1 Bdellovibrionales bacterium
AGAGCGCCGGTTGGCAGGTCGCGTGGCCGGGGCTTTGTATTCTTTCCGTTGTGCTCGCTTTTAATCTGCTGGGGGATGGACTGCGCGACGCTTTTGATCCTAAACTGTGACCCCATGACTTCGAAGAGCAAAGTCGAATTCCTGAAGAAGCTGCCGAGCAAAGACCGGCTCATCGAAGCGCTCGGTTTCAAACCTGAAAAGTTTCTGATCGTTCACGACAAAAGACTCGCCAAGAACGATTTGGTCAAAAAATGGCTCAAAGATTTTCAACTCAATTACCCCGTCGGCGGCGGCGAGAGCTTGAAAGACCTCTACGCGTTCGCGGGACATATCAAAAAGATTTTTAAACTGGTTTCGCCGTTTTCAGCCCGCTCGCTGTGCGTGGTGCGGTTGGGCGGAGGTTCGGGCGGCGATTTCACCGGCTTTCTGGCCACGGTCATGAAGCGCGGCGTGCCGCTGACCCACATCCCGGCCACGTTCTTGGCGGCGATGGACTCCGCCCACGGCGGAAAAACCGCGCTCAACGTGGGAGATTTGAAAAATCAAATCGGTTCGTTTTACCCGGCCGACAGCATTTTGATCGTGCGCAGCCTGTTCGACGAATTGCCCGCGCTGCAACTGCAGTCGGCGGCGGGTGAACTCGCCAAGATGGCGCTGCTTGAGGGCGGCGACCTGTACCGGCGATTTCGGGACGAATTCAAAGTCGACCTGGAAAGCATTTGGGATTTGCTGCCGGCGGTGATCGAGGCGAAATACAAAGTCGTCGGGCTCGATCGGTTCGAGCGCACGGGCGAGCGCCAAGTTTTGAATCTGGGGCATAGTCTGGGCCACGCGCTCGAGAGTTATTACGGGCTGGCGCACGGCGTGGCGGTCGGCCAGGGGTTGATCTTCGCGACCCAATGGAGCCAGCACCAAGGTTATTTCAAGGGCCCGCAAGCCGGCGAGATCGTCGACATCCTGACCGGTAAACTTTCATTCCTGCGGCCCAGGGATTTCGCCCGCGCTCATCGCGCGATGTCGCGCCCGAAACTCGCGCGCTACATCGCCGAGGACAAAAAACTCACCGACACGCGCCACTTGAATTTCATTTTCCTGGAAGCCGTCGGCAAGCCTTACCGCAAGGTCGTCACTCTGGAGTCCTTCCTGACCGAAACGCAGCGCCAGGGCTGGACCTCGGTGTGAACGAGTTCCGTTTCATCGGGAAAATCCCGGCTTCGAAGTCGATGCTCAACCGCGCGTGGCTCGCGAAAAGTTTCGCCCCCGAACTGGAAATCGCCGGGGAATCGCACTGCGACGACGTCGAACGGATGAAAGAGGCCGTGCAGGCTTTGCAAGAGCGGCGCGCGATCGAAGTCGGCTCGGCCGGCACGGTTTTGCGCTTCATGACGCTCAGGGCCGCGCGCGAGCCGGGCGAGCATGTCTTAAAAGGCGAGAAGAGCCTGTTCGCGCGCCCGCAAGACGAACTGGTGAAAATCCTGAAACAACTCGGGGTCGAGGCCCGGCTCGGCGCGGACCGCTTGGAGCTGACCGGCCAAGGTTGGCGCGTTCAAGGCGACACGCTGCTGGTGGAAACCGGGCGCAGTTCGCAGTTCGCCAGCGGCGTCTTGCTCAACGCGTGGAATCTGCCCTTCGATCTTTACGTGTCTTTGGGCGGCCGCAAGGTCAGTGAAGGCTATTGGAAGATGAGCGTCCAGATGGCGCAAGACTTGGGACTCAAAATCGATTTCTGGGACGGTGATTTCCGCGTGCCGCGCTACCAGATGCCGACCGTGCCCAAAATTCATTGCGAAATCGACATGAGTTCGGCTTTCGTGTTGGGCGCGATCGCCGCGGTCGCGGGCCACGCCACGCTCTTGGAATTTCCGGATCGCAGCCTGCAGCCCGACGCGGTCTTCGCGGATGTCTTGCGCGCCATGGGCGCCGAGGTGAAAACGGGGGGCGGCCGGCTCGAAGTGCACCGCGCCCGCACACTCCGCGGTGTGGCGGTGAATCTGGCGTCGACGCCGGATCTCTTCCCCGTGCTGGCGGCGCTGGGCTCTTTGGCCGAGGGGGAAACCGACCTGTTCGGCGCGGCTCATCTGGCGCACAAGGAGTCGAATCGCCTGGAACGCATGGCCGAAATGCTGCGCCAAACGGGACGCGAGATCGTTTTAAAAGACGACGGAATGAAAATCTTCGGCCCGCTCAAAGGCAAAGCCCGGATCGCGGTCGACGGCGACCAGGATCACCGTTTGGCGTTCGCGGCGGCGGTGCTGAAATACGCGGGCCACGATGTCTCGGTTGAACATCCCGAAGTCGTGACCAAATCTTTCCCGGAATTCTGGAATATCGTCGGATGGCAGCCTTAGTCACTCTGCTGATCGGTCACCGCGGCGCCGGCAAAACGACGCTGCTCGAGCGCCTGTCGGCCCGCGCGCGGACCGTCGATCTGGACGCCGAGATCGCGCGCCGCCAGGGCCTGACGGATTTGTTCGCGCAAGGCGAAGCGCGCTTTCGTGAATGGGAAAAAGAAACGCTTGAGTCTTTGGTCGCTTCCGCGAACGAACGCACGTTCATCGCCGTCGGCGCGGGCTGCGAAGGCCCGCTTCCTGAGCGCGCGCATGTCGTGTGGATCCGCCGCGCCACGGATTCGCAAGGCCGCAGTTTTCTGGATCGTCCGCGCTTGGACGCGGATGAATTGCCGCTGGCTGAATTTTTCGCGCGCCATCCGGAGCGCGAGCGCCGTTACCGCGCTTGGGCGCATGAGGAATTGATTCTGCCCGAAGGTTACGAGGGCGGACTGGAAGGATTTTTCGAGCCGCGCGCCGATTTCAGGCCTGCGGGCGAACTCACTTTGCTCGCTGAAAATTTCAAGGATCTTGAATCGTTCACCGCGCGGCGCGATTGGGTCCGACGCTTTGAGATCCGCGACGATTTATTGAATGCCGCGCAAATTCAAGAAGCGCTTCTGGGCGTTGCCGAAGAGCGCCGCCTTTATTCATGCCGTACCGCGACCTCGCGACCGCAAGGCCTGAGCGATTGGGCCTTGGAGCTCGGGCCGCCCATGGCGCCCGTGGCCATCGAATCCCGTCACGGGCCGAACCTCGAATTCCATTCCTCTCGTGCCATTCAGAAATCGGCCCAAGAAGTAAACGACTTCGAGGAATTGCTGAAGGGCCATCGTTGGTGGATGGAAGATCCCCGGCGCCGCGCCTTTCTTCCGCGCTCCAAAGACGGACGTTGGCGCTGGTACCGCTCGCTGTTCGGACCGCGCATGCCGATTCATTTCGTGCGCGAGGGCGATGGTTCCTCGCCCGATCAGCCCTATTTCTGGCAGACTCAGCTGCAGCCGCCACTGGCCGCGAACTTCGCGGCGGTGGTGGGTTTCCCGGTGGAGCACACCCGCACGCCGCTCGCGCAGCTGGAGTTTTTCAAGCGGCTCGGCATGCCGGTCGTGGCGATCCCGATCGCGGCGGGCGAGTTGCGAAGCGCGCTGCCGATTTTGCAAGCGCTCGGGCTCACGCACGCGGCGGTGACTTCGCCGCTCAAAGAAGAGGCCTTCGCGCTGGCGACGCGTTTATCCGGAGAAGCCCGAATCCGGAAATCGGTGAACACGCTTCAACTCAAGAACCGTGAATGGCACGGCCACAACACGGACGCGCCGGCGCTCAAAGATTTACGCCGCGAGATCGGCGCGCCCGATCGCGTTTGGCTCTGGGGGGGCGGCGGCATCAAGAGCGGCGTGCTCGCCGAGTGGCCCGGCGCCACGGCGATTTCCGCGCGTCAAGGCACGGCCGACGAAACGCCGCCCGATCTTTTGATCTGGGCGGCGCCGCGGGCCCGCGAGTTCGTCTTCCCGCGCGCGATTCCGAAAAAAATCCTGGATTTGAATTACGGCGACGATTCGCCGGGACTGGAATTCGCGGCGCTTCACAAGGTGGAGTATGTTTCAGGCCTGCGCTTGTTCAAGCTGCAGGCCGCTTATCAACGCGAGTACTGGAGCGGTTAGTTCTTGCAGCTCGGCTGCGTGAGCAGCCAGAGTTCGGTCTTGCGCATCGTCGAAGAGCCGTTCAGGAACGCCGCCTTCACCGCGCCTTTTTCGAAAGCCGTGGCCGAGCGTTTCAAGTAAGCCACGAAGAGCTTTTCGATTTCCGCATCGACCGCGGCCTCGTTGCCCAGATCGCGGCGCAGGCTATCGAGCGTGTAACCCTGATTGAGCAAGCCGGTCAGATACTTCGCGCCGGCCAGGTACTTGCCGCCGCCGTTCACGCCGCCGACGCCGTCGATGCCGCCCAAGAAATCGTCGTAAGCGATTTTGATCTGCGCGTTCACGTCCGCGGGCACCGTCGTCGAATAGCCGGCGAGTTTTTTATCGTTACAAACCGCCGGCGACGGCGTCGTGCACGTCTGGTGGCTGTAGATGTTCGCGCCGCTGAGCAAACCGTTCGATTGACAAACGCGCTCCACGCCCTGGCATGTGCCGCCGACGGGCGCGTGGGAATCCATGTAGCCGATCACCTTCTCACCGACGGCGAGCTGCTGGCCCCACGGAGCTTGACACTTCACTTGGGGGGGCGGGGTGATGCCGCCGCCCGAACCCTGATCGACCGAACACGAAGCGGCCGTGTATGAACCCGAGAGCACGCCGTTCGATTGGCACGTGCGGACCTGCGCCGCGCACGTCTGGCCCGCGGCGACGCTGGCCGAAGCGTACATCGTCACGGTTTGACCGACTTGCAGCGTGCCGCCGCCGGGACGCGGGCAAGTGATCGCGGGCAGCGGCGCCGGCGCGCCTTCCGCGAACAGCTGGAACAGGCGCTGCGCCATTTTCGAAAGCTGGCCGTTCGAAGCGCGGATGTAATTGCCCGTCGGCTCTTCGTACATCTGCCAGTAAAGAACATAGGGCATTCCGCCCTTGAGCAAATCGCGAATCAGCTGCGCGATGCCTTCGATTTGCGGCAGGTAAGCGCCGTTGCTCAAAAGTTCAGGCACCGCGATTTCCGAGATGATGACTTGGTTCGCGCCGAACGTCGGGCTGGTCTTCGCGTGTTGGCGGATCAAGGACAGGGCTTTCGTGAAGCGCACCAGGCCGTCGCCGGCGTTGGCCGTGTCGTGAGCCGAGTAGCCGACCAAGTCGCAGGTCACTTGCGGCAGAACGTCCCGGGTTAAGCTCTTGCCTTTGACGGTGCGGGTGCCGGCCAAAGAATCGTCGACCAATCCGGCCAGGCGCACGACCTCGCACATGTGATAGAGCTTCGCTTGGCTTGCGACCGCTTTACGGGCGTCGTCGATGGCGCGCTGGCGGACCGTCCAATATTTACGGAAGTTCTCCAGGCCCACGTCCGAGCCCGGCAGGTCGTAGCGCAGAACCGTGTTGCCGTTGGCGTCCACGCCGTTGACCAGCGTGTGCCAGTCGCCTTCGTGGTTTTGGATCACGAACGTGCGGTTCGTCGCCGCGAACTTGGTCAGCAAATACACGCCGAAGTCATAGGTCTCATTGTAAACCGCTTGTTCATCGTAAGCGGTCATCGCGACGGCGTCGAAATTCCAGTAGTTGGCCGACCGGCCGTCCAAGCTGATATTGTCGGCGTCCAAGAAGATCGTGTCGAACGGCATTTCCAAGACCTGGTTGTAAGCCGGTAGCTTCGACATCTCGACCATGCTGTTGACCGAGTTCAATTGCGATTGCGGAATCTGATAGAAATTGCTCAAGAGGGCGCCGCGGCTGATGTTGATCTTGAACGTCTTGATGCCGAGTGAGAGCGCGTCGTTCGCGCCGTCGACGAAAACGTTGCTCAAAGCGCCTTTCGGATTGTAACCCACCAATTGGTGGGCGACGCCGAAGCCCCGGGGAACCGAGCCGGCCGCCGAATTCGAGAACGTGAATTGACCCGAACCGTAGGTTTGGCTGGAAAGGCTGGAGTCGCCGGCCGGTCCGCGCTTGGCGCCGCCGAAGGAACTCATCTCCGTGCAGCCGACCGTCATCGCGATCAATGCCGAACCCAAAACCATGTTTTGAATTGAAGCAGTCATCATATCCCCCTGACAGTGTTTATTTGAGCAAGGGGCAAGCCAAAGGCAATGTTTTAGAATGAGACGTTTTGCGGGCCGGGAACGGCCATGGCCGATTGGACGTTTGAGACAGTGCCAGGAAAATGTACGCCTGTATATCAGGCTAACATCGGCGGGTCAGCTGCCGTAGAGCTCTTCGCTGCGCTTTTGATCGTTCAATTGCGTCTCGATTTCGGCCGCCGTCCACAGACGCCCTTTGCCGATACCGGGACAAAGCGCGGCGACCTCTCCGGTCCATGCGCGCGCGTTCAAAACCTCGGGCCAAAACGGCCAAGTCCGGCATTGGGTGGGACGGGCCGTATAAACAGAACATTTGGATCCCGCCAAAAAAACGCATTCGGGCCCGGGCTCTTTCAGTTTCCACACGCCGCTCGAACGCTCGCAGTATCTGCGCGTGAACAGGGCGGTGCCGAGCTCCAGTTCAGCGGCCAAACGGCGGCGGTCGTCGATGGTCAGGTAAACGGCTCCGTATCCGCCGCGCGAAATGCAGCAGCCGCCCGCGCCCTGACACTCGAATCGCAAACCTTCGGCCCAGAACTTCTTTTTCACCGGCAAAATCCCTCTGCGGAAATCATAGAACAAAGAGTACCCATCGAGCCACAAAATGATTAGTCTGGACCTTCCAAGGGAGCGAGTTTTGCCAGGCAATCAGTTCGGACGCGCCTTCAGCGTGCACACATTCGGTGAGAGTCACGGGCCCGCCATGGGCGCCGTGATCGACGGCTGTCCCGCCGGCGTCATCTGGCAGCAGGACATGCTGAACCGTTTTCTAGAAAGGCGCCGGCCCGGCAACAGCGCCTTCGCGTCGGCCCGGGACGAAAGTGACAGGGTTGAAATCCTGTCCGGCATTTTCGGGAACAAAACGCTGGGCACGCCGATCGCGGCCGTGATTCAAAACCGCGATGCGCGCTCCGGCGATTACACGCCCGAGATGCTGGCGCGTCGGCCCGGGCACGCCACCGATCTTTGGGATCAGAAGTTCGGCCACTCCGATCCGCGCGGCAGCGGGCGCGCCTCGGGGCGCGAAACCGTGGCGCGCGTGATCGGCGGCGCGGTCGCGCGCATGTTCGTGAACGAGCTTTACCCCGAAGCCGCGGTGGTTTCGTTCGTCTCGCGCATCGGCGTGATCGGCATGAGCGACACCGAAGCTTTGGACGCCGCCGAAGCGCTCGAAGGCGATCCGTGGAACGTCGATGAATTCAGTTTGCGTTGTCCCTCGCAAGAAAAGAACGAAGACATGGAAGTCATGCTGTCCCGCGCGCGCGAAACGGGCGAGAGTTACGGCGGTATCGCCTACACGCGTTTGATAGGGCTTCCGCGAGGACTGGGGCAACCGGTGTTTCATAAATTGAAATCCGAGTTGGCGTCGGCGTTCATGAGCATCGGCGCGACCAGTGGTTTCGAAATGGGTACTGGTTTTGCCGCCGCGGAACAGTCGGGGAAAGAATTTCACAGCGCCGCGCAAGACTACGGCGGAATTCGCGGCGGTATCTCAACCGGTGATCCGATCACGCTCAAAGTCGCCTTTAAACCCACGTCATCGCGTCAGGATGCGGCTCTTAAAGGACGTCACGATCCCTGCATCGTTCCGCGCGCGATTCCGGTGCTCGAAGCGATGGCGTGGCTCGTGCTCGCGGATCAAATTTTATTGGCCAGGCTCGACCGGGTATGATACTCGGACAATCTCTAAAAATGGGGCCTAATGTGATGAAAGTCGTTCGCAACGGAAATGAGTGGAAACGTCTTCGCGAGAAGGCGGGATTGACCCAACGTGAGGTGTCTGATTCCCTCGGTTACTCCACTCCTCAGTTTATCTCCAACGTCGAACGCGGCCGTTGCCGTTTTCCGGTAGAGAAACTTCCGAAGATCAAGAAACTTTACCGTTTGAGCACCGACCAGGTGTTGAATCTGTTCCTGACCGAGGAACGCATGGTCCTTATGCGCGTGTTCAAGCGCGCTTCGGGCCGCAACTGATCAGCTTTCAAATTTTTCGATTTGTGAGGGATCCGGTCTCTCAATGAAGTAGAGACCGATGATGATCGCGAGCATTATGCCCGCGATCTGATAGTCTTTCGCTTCCGCGAAGAACAGCATGGTTCCCGCGCCCAGCGTACCCAGGATCGGCACGATCTGCGGAATGCGCCAGCGCCGTGAGCGCTTATGATGCCGTTCGCGCCACTGGAACAAGAACAGACTCGCGTTCATCGCCATGAAGACCAATAGAACGAACAAGCTCGTCGCCCGGGCGAGCGAGGCGACCTCGCCCAAATAGGCGAGTGTGAGCAGAATCGCCAACACCGCGATCACCGCCACGTAAGGCGTTTTGGTCTTTGCATGCACTTTGGCGAGCGCTTTGGGGAGCAATCCAAGATTGGCCAGGCCATAGAGCAGACGCGAGCTCATGATGAAATTGAGCAACGCCGTGTTGGCGACCGCGAACAGCGCGATCACGCTGAAGATCTGGGTCGGGAACCACGGCCATGCCTTCTTGACGACGTCGACGAGCGGTTGGTTGCTGTGCGCGAGCTGATCGGGCGGCACGACCGAAACCGCGACGACCCCGATCAACATGTAAACCGCCGATGCGATCAACATCGCGAGCAGCAGGCCGAGCGGGAGCGTGCGTTTCGGATCGATGACTTCCTCGCCCACGTTGATCACGTCCTCGAACCCGACGAACGAGTAAAACGCGAGAACCGCGCCCGAGAGCACCAGGCCCGGCGTCAACGTGCCGGTTTGCGGAATCGATTCCAGAGCGAAGATGTTCACCGAGCCCAAATAAGGAATGCCCGCGGCGATCACGATCAACAGGCCCGTGAGTTCGATCACGGTGCACGCGGCATTG
>DAISHW010000071.1:8906-10226 GCA_036822295.1 Bdellovibrionales bacterium
TGCTGCGCACGCAGGCGCAACTGGCCGCGCGCGAACACGATCCCGCCGAGCAGCATGCAGAAACCCAGCACCGCGGCCCACACGGGCACGACCGGTAACATTCCCGTGAAGTAACCGGAAAAAATGCGCGAGGCCGCGGCCATCGATGTCAGGCCCGAACAAAGCGTGGCCAGGCCGGCGATGTACGCGAGCAAAGGGATCTTAAAGGCTTTCCAAACGATCAATGAGCTGCCGGCCGCTTTCGGATGACGCGCGCCGAGCGCTGCGTAGCTCAATCCGGTCATCAGGGCGACCGCGAAAGCCGCTAAAAACGCGAGCCAAACGAACGCGCCCATTTGACCGGCGACTTTGCCGATCAGTCCGTAAATACCGGAACCCAGAATGTCGCCGACGCCGTAAAGGACCAGCGCGGTCAGGCCGATATGTCGTTCGAGTTTACTCAAGAGACCGGCGGGCGGACCACGCCCTTATAAATGAAACTCGCGCCACCCATGAGCACCCGGTATTCGCAGCTCGAGAAGCGCCCGGTCTCTTGCATCAGCCGCACGAAACCGTCGCGACTCGGGAATCCGCGCGAAGAGCGGTTCAAATATTCATAGGCCGAGCGTTTGCCGGTCACCCAACCGCCGATGCGCGGGACGACTTTAGAGAAATAAAAATCGAAGAACGGCTTCAGTCCGCCTTGCGGGGAATCGCCGGTTTCCAAAACCATCACGGCCCCGCCCGGCTTCACCACGCGAGCCATCTCGGACAACGCTTTCACCGGATCGTTCACGTTGCGAATCCCATAGGCGATGCTCGAGATGTCGAACAGAGCGTCGGCGAACGGCAGGTTCATCGCGTCGGCGAGTTGGAAGTCGACCTCAAGACCCGCGGCCTTGGCTTTGTCGGGCGCGTGCTTGAGCATTTCAGCGCAGAAATCGGTGCCGACCACTTGGCCGCGCCGGCCCACGGTTTTTTTGAACTCGAGCGCCAAATCGCCCGTGCCGGTCGCGCAATCGAGCACGCGATCGCCGGTTTGGGCGCTGGACCACGAAACGACTTTGCGGCGCCACACGTGCGCTAAGCCAAAAGTCATCGCGTCGTTGGCGCGGTCGTAACCGTCGGCCACCGACGCGAACAGATCGCGAATCTCTTCGGGTTGCGGGCCTTGCGCGCTCACTTAAACCGCCATCGAGCGATCGAGCGCCTTTAAGAGCGGCGGAAGCTGACGCATGAGTTTGTCGAACTCCGGGAAACTCAAAGATTGGTAGCCGTCGGATTTGGCGTGGGCGGGGTCCGGATGCACCTCGATCAACAGACCGTCGGCTCCGGCCGCGG
>DAISHW010000072.1:0-10177 GCA_036822295.1 Bdellovibrionales bacterium
GCGGCCCACGCTTTATCGACGTAACCGACGCCGATATTTTCTCCGGTCGAGGGGGACGGCGTTCCGCTGGTGACGAAACCGATCTCTTGCCCCTCGGTCGAAAACAATTTGTAACCCTGGCGCGGAATCCCGCGTTCGGTCATCTTAAAACCGATCAATTTGCGCGCGAGTCCTTCTTCTTTGCCCGCCAGCATCGCCGCGCGCCCGATGAAGTCTTTCTTATCAGGCTTGATCACCCACCCGAGCCCGGCCGAATACGGATTGATCTTGTCGTCGATCTCGTGCCCGTAAAGCGGGTACTTCATTTCGGTGCGAAGCGTGTCGCGCGCGCCTAAACCCACCGGGGTCACGCCGAACTTCTCGCCCTCGCGCAAGAGCGCGCGCCAAAGCTCGGCCGTATGGTTGGCGGGAACGAAAATCTCAACGCCGTCTTCGCCGGTGTAGCCGGTGCGCGCGATCAGGCACGTCTGCCCCGAAAATTTACCCGGGCGGAATTCGAACGAGGGGATGTCGCGCACGACTTCGCCGAAAATCTTCGCCGTCAGCATCAGGCCCAAAGGGCCTTGCACGGCAATCTGCCCCCACTCCTCGCTTTCATTCACGATCTCGGCGCCGCGATTGTTGGCGACGATCCAAGCAAAATCTTTATCGGTGTTCGAAGCGTTCACGCACAGCAGGTAATCCGTGCCCTTTTCCATGCAGTACACGATCAGATCGTCGACCAGCCCGCCCGCGGCGTTGGTGAGAAGCGAGTACTGCGCCTGACCTTTTTCGAGCCGGCCGGCGTGGTTCGAAGTCAGCCATTCGACGGTTTCGAGCGCTTTGTCGCCCTTGATGCGGATCTCGCCCATGTGCGAGACGTCGAACAGCCCCACGCGGGCGCGCACGTTCTCATGCTCCGCGCGCAGCCCCGAATATTCGACCGGCATGTACCAGCCGGCGAAATCGACCATTTTGGCGCCGAGCGCGATGTGCTCGTCTTTCAGGGGCGTGGATTTTGGGTTCATAGGAGCCCAAATTCGTCGCTAAAGGCGAATTTGTCCACTTTTTTCAATCGAAATCAAAGGGATAAGGCGGACGGGGTGGTTCCCCGATTGCTCTTTTCCCGGGCAGGGGTCAGGAGGCCCCAAGCCGGTGCTTAGAACATACTTGATTTTAGCTCTGGGAACGTGGCTTTTGACAAGCTGCGCCCCTGCGCAAAATCAAGATCGACCGCTGAACTCGACGGGCTTTAAGAACGAAGCCGGGATCAGCTACCACACGGGCGGCGACCGCAGGATCGAAGCGGCGTTGGATCGGCCCGATCCCCCTCCCGCGCAAACCGCCCGCCCAACGACGCCCGCGCCGACCGCTCCCGGCCCGTCGAAAGTCTTCCGTGAATCCATCGCCGAGATGCAGCTCTGGCGCTATGACGCCGAAAAAACTCCCAAGCGCTTCGGAAAACAGAAATTCGTTGTGAGCCTGCGCTTCAAGGATGGTCCCGACCTTCAGTTTCAGGGCGAATTCCAGGCCGGCAAGCTCGAGGCCGCGACCGGCGATCTGTATCTTTCTGGTTCCCTGACCGACAAGCCGGAATCGAGCGAGGGCGAATTCGTTTTGACCAAACGGAGCACGCAAGAGGTCGCGCAGGTTTTCTTCTGGGCCTATCGCGCGGATTTGAAAATCACGCCGAACGGCGAGCGGCCCGCGATTCAAGGATCGCGCTACGAGAAGACGCTCAAAGAGTTGAAAGACGGCGCCTACGGTTGGGTCAACAACTGGGCGGTGAAGGAAGGCCGCGCGTTTTATCAAGTGGCGATCGTCGATCCGAAAAAAACGCTGTTCGCGTTCAAAGGCGAATCGCTGCGCACCGACGACGTCGACACCCCAGCCACCAGTCTGACTCCGGAAATTTCGAGCCACATCGTTCTGAAGGGCAATGCCGATCAATCCCCGACCCGCGCGTTCGAAGTGGGATTGAAAGATCCCGAAAGCGCGGAAGTGAACGACGTGTTGATCGAGGTCGAATTGCGCGATCCGACGCCGAAACCCTTGCCCCCCCGGGGAGAAGACAAGTTCATGCATCTGGCGCAAGGTCCGCGCAGTCATAAAATGGCCGACGATTTCAATCGGCCCGAGAACTTCAAACTCGAAGGCGTGCAAGAGTGGATCAAGGTCTACACGGACGTCACCCCGAACAGGAACAAGAACCGCGCCCTGAGAAAAGATCTGCAACAGTTCTTCGTTTCGGCGGCGCCGTTGCGGCCGATCTTGGAACGTATCGGTTGGGCTTACGACGTCTCTCCGGCGTACGCGTACCTGACCGTGGTCGAATCGGCATACTTCACCGGCGGGAATTACGAAATCGAACCCAATGACAGATCCTCGGCGCTCGGTCCCGCGCAATTGCTGAAAGGCACGGCCCTCGAAGCCGGCCTGAAAGTCACCGGGGGCGACGATGACGAACGCCGCTTCTTGATTCCCTCGATGTGCGGCACCGCCCACTACATGCGCAAGCTCGTCGACAAGTTCGATGACAAAGACGCCACGATCGCGATCTTGGGATACTACCGCGGCGACGGCGGCGCGGCCGCGGCGATTCACTGCGCCTTCGATTCCGAGGTGGAGGACCGCAAAGCCTGCGCGCAGAAAATCAAGAGTCGCCGTTACAAGGCCAAAGACTACGAGCGCTTTCTGGGCTTGATGCGCAAATACAATTACAGCTACGCCGGGATTTCGCGCTTGAGCTCGATCCCTCTCGACATGCGCGAGTACGTCGACAAGAAACTCGCCGTGTACTTTATCGCCAACGACATGAAGTCCTATGGCTTCGCTCAGCCGCGCAACGACAAAACCGGTTGGGAGGAAACGCTGAAACCCAAGGCGCCCATCCAAAGCGCCGAATGTCGGCGCGCGGTGGCGCCGTTAGCTCCCGGCGCTTGAGCGCGCCCGGGCCAGGCACAAGGTGTTTTGCATCAGCATCGTGATGGTCATCGGCCCCACGCCCCCGGGCACGGGCGTCGCCGCTTGAACCGTGTCTTCGAGCTCTTTCAGCCGGACGTCGCCGCAGAGCTTGGCCTTCCCGCCGCTTTCGGGCTCTTTGCGATGAATGCCGACATCGATCACCACCGCGCCCTTTTTGAAATCGCCTTTGCCCAAAAACTCGGGCTTGCCCGCCGCGACCACGACCAGATCGGCGTTCAGCAGATGCGCCCGCAAATCCTTGGTCTTCGAATGGCAGACCGTCACCGTGGCATCGGCTTGAGTCAGCAGATGCGCCATGGGCTTGCCGACGATGTTGCTGCGGCCGACGACCACCGCGTTCACGCCGGCCGTTTTAATTTTATAGTGCTCCAGGATCGCCATCACGCCCCAGGGCGTGCACGGCGTGGTGAGCGCGCGACCGCTCCACAAGCGCCCTAGGTTTTGCGGGGTCAAACAGTCGGCGTCTTTCGCCGGCGAGATCCAGGCGATGGCTTGGTCGGCGTTGAGCGGTTCGGGAAGGGGCAGTTGCAGTAAAATTCCATCGACCGCGGGATCGTCGTTCAAACCTTCGATCACCTTGCGCAACCCTTGCATCGTGATGTCCGCGGGCAGTCGGTGCTCGCTCGATTTGATCCCGAGCTCGGTGCTCGTCTTCACTTTGCTGCCCACATAAACCCGGCTGGCCGGATCGTCGCCGACCAGAATCACCGCCAGACCCGGCGCGCGGCTCTGCGCCTGGGTGAATTTCGCGATGTCCTGCTTGATCTGGGCGCGCCGGGCTTCCGCCACCGCTTTGCCGTCGAGTGTTTGCATGGGCCGCAATTTAGCCCAGTTTCCGCCCTCATAACAGAGGTATGCGCGATTGACCGGGCGCAGGATTTGCTCTAAAACAGGGCATCACTCACAGTTCAAGGGAGATTTTATGGCCGAAAAGGTGAAGTTGTCCGAAGACGGTTCGTCGATTGACTTCGTGGCCAGCGATTCGCTCCCTACCTCTATCAAAAAATTCCGTCAAAGCCCTGAGATCGAGGGCTTCTACCGTTTCGTCTACGAAAACGCCCTGCAGCGCGAAGCCCTGGACATCCTCGAGCAAATCACCGCCCGCCGCAAAGCTTTGAAAGTCAAAGCGAAGCCGGCCAAGGCCGCCAAGTCGAAGTAGTCCGTCCGGGCACCGTCCGCGTCCGGACGTGAACGCCCTTTAAATTCCTTGTTTCACGGATCCGAGTTTTTGCAATGAGCCTCCGAGCGGAGGTTTCAGATGAAAATCATTCGCAATCAAAAAGGCCAAGGCCTGATCGAATACGTGATCCTGGTCGCGCTTGTCGCGGTCGCCACCATGAGCATGGTGCGCGTGCTGCAAAAATCCGTGAACGTGAACCTGGCCAACATCGTTCACGCGCTGCAAAGCGACGGCAAACGCAAAGAGACCCACGAGCGCATCGAGGCCGACGATCTCCGCAAAAAAGATTTCAGCGACTTCATGAATGGCGCCGCCAATCAAAAAGGCAAATGAGCGCGGGGGCGCGTTCCTCGAGAGTCTGCTCGTCACCGCGTTCCTGCTGGTGCTCGTGACGATGCTGCTGGTGGTTTTCTACGCGCTCTTCGCCCGCGCGTGGATCGGCTATCAGAGCGAGCAGGCTTTGTACTGCGCGGCCGAGGGGCGTCCCCCGCCGATCTGCAAAGCCCGCTGGAAAAGCCGACTCGAAAACTTTCTGCCCTGGGGGCGCGTGGAGCGCCTAAGGCTTGGTAAGGGAAGGGACAAATGGAATTCCGAGATCGTTTGGACCGTCGAACGTTTTCGCTACCGCAGCGCCCGCGAACTGGGAATCCGCGCGATCGCGCGCAACAGGGGTTTGTCTTGGTGAGCATGTTGACGCTCGTTCCTTTGATGCTGACTCTGTTTATCGCGTCGACCGGCGCGATTTGGGCCATCAAACGCAAGACCGCGGCTCAAGCCTTTTGCGTCCGCGCCGGCGTGCGCATGCAAACCGAATTGAAGACCGCGCTCGAAGCTCTGTTGAGATTGAATCCGCAAGCCACGCTCTTGCGCGCGCGCAGGCTCGCCGCCGATCGCGCGTATCAGAGCGCTCTTGCCAGCGGCCTGCCCCCCGCGATCGCGGCGACCAAGGCGGTGCGACTCGCGGTGATTCTGCGGCAGATCGCCTTTCGCTCGCGGCAAGAGGCCCTGCTCGCCCACGCCGAAGTCGAGCGCCGGCGCTTCGACTTGGAGTTTCGCCGCGACGTTTTGCGAAGAAGCGCCGGACGCGTCGAGAGTCGCGGGTCGTTTCCGCGCGCGCTGGCCGTGAACCCGGTCCCGAAGACCTCGCTGACTCCCGACTACAAGCCCGTCGCGGATTTCACCCGATTCCAGCAGCATCTTTTTCGTTTCAAGATGGATTTCAAACCGCTCATGGACACGCGCCAAACCAGCGAATGTCGCGTGAGCTTAGAAGAAAAGAGGAAAGAATGGCGGGTCAAAATTCTAACGGCCAGTGCGGCGTCGAATTGGCGTTGGTAATGATGGTGATGCTCGCCTTGATTCTGGCTATCCACCATCTGGCCGGCGACACTAAAAATTATGTCACGCCGGCCAGTCATTCACGCGAGATGAAGCGATGAAGAACTGGTATATGAAACTCGGTTTCGAAACGCGCATCCTGGCGATGACCGGGGCGTTGGCCTTGGTCCCGACGTTTGGCTACTTTCTCTTGCCCTCTAGCGCGCCGCCGCCGTCCCCGGAACGCGCGACCGACGTCACCACATTCATTCCCAAGGGTTTCGTCTTAGTGCCGATCGAGGTCGAAAATTACGAGGCGCTGGACTCCATTCTTGGACGCTTTGGAACCGTCGATCTGCTGCGGCCGGCGCGTGAACCCGGCGCCTCGCCAAATTTAGTGGCGCGCAATGTCCGACTTTTACGGGCGCCGCAAAATCCCATTCATTTCGCGGTCTTGATCGCCGAGAACGAAGTCGACCGGATGCTCGCGGAAGGAAGCCTTTTCACGGTCATCGTCAAGCGCGCCCAAGCCGGTGGAACGGAGTTTGTAAAGACCAAGAAGGGTCGCAAGATCATTTACGACGGAGGATGACGCATGCGTTTTTGGATCGCACTACTTCTGACTCTACCCGCCCGCGCCGAGGTTCTGTTTCGCGCGCCCGGAGCGCCGCCGCTCGAATATCGCGCGGCCTTGAAAGCCGACGGCGACTTGCGCGCGCCCGGCGATTGGTATCGAAAGCAACATCCGGTCGGGGCACGCAAGGATCAGCTGCTCGATCTGTTCGCGGAAGCGCAAAAGGCCTTCGTGAGCGGCGTCGACGCCGGCCCGAAGTTACTCAAAGTCGCGGAACTCGCCCGCGCCGACGATTGGTCGAGCACCGAGCGCGCCGTGCTGGCGATCGCCTATTTACGTTTGGCCCAGCTCGAAACCGAGGAGGAGGCGCGCGACCGTTGGCTGGCGGCCTCGCTGAATCTGGGTGACGACACGTTCGATGCGTCACTGTTTCCGCCGCCCTTGTTGGCCCGCAGGACGAAACTGCGCGGCGAAATGCCGCGCGCGGAAATCCCGGAATCACTATGGCGCGAGGGATGGAATCTCGTGTTGATCAACGGCGTCGCCTGCGACGCTGATGCCTGCGTCGCCCCGGTCCGAGGCCCCGAGAACGTACGCGTGACCTATCTTTCCGACACTTGGCTGCCTGTCACTAAGGAACTCAACGGCGATGAGCTCGCGGTCACTCGTCCCGAACAGACCGCCTGGCTCAGCGGCGCCTGCGAGCGCCCCAACTTTCATCCCGCCGCCGATCGCATCGCCGACCGACGCGCGTTCTTCGGCGCCGACTGCGAAGCCCCGCCGCTACGGCTGGCGCCCGTCGCCCGCGCGAACGCCCAAGAGTTGAAGTTGCCGGACATTCCTTCTAAACCCGTGCCCCTTTATAAAAACAAATGGGTATGGATCGGTGTCGGCGTGGTCGCGGCGGCGATCGTGATGTCACGACAGAAAAAAGAAACCGAGCGCGAACCGACCACGACGTACGGTATTCGTTAGAGCAAATGTTCGCCGCGAAACACCACTTGCGCGGGACGGTCGTTTTCTATTTGCGTGAAGCAATTCGGAACCCAGGCCAGATCGCGGTGGCGCATATAGGTCGCGGGATCGCCCAACAAACGCGGGACGCCGGTTTTCGCCGATTCGCGCAAGGCTTCGAACATCCTCGGCAAGCTTGCCGGTTCGATCGGCGCGTCGCTGCCGAAGTCAAACGGAATCCCGGCCTCTTGCAAGCGCCGCCACGGAAAAGCGAACTGACTCAAATCGCCGGTCTTCTCCCCGAGCCATTTGCGATCGCTCAACCAATGCGCGGGTTGCAAGTGCACCTCGACTTCGAGCGCCTTCATTTTCAAAATCGTTTCCGGGCGGATCAATTCGCCGTGTTCGATATGAAGCGCGCCGGTCCGGCCCGTCGCGCCAACTTCCAGGGCGGCGTCGACAATCATCTCGGCCGCCCGGTCGCCGATGGCATGAACCGCGACGGCGAAGCCTTTTTCCCAAAAAACTCGAAGGGCGTCCTTGAGCGCTTGCATTTCCCACAGCAAAAGCCCCGAATGCGCTTCGCCGTGATAACAACGCGAGAGTTTCGCGCCCCCGGATCCGAGCGCGCCGTCCAAGAAGATCTTCGCGCCCATCACGCGCAATTGCTTGGCGCGGGTGGCGCGGGCCTTTTCCAAATCAACGAGTACGCCGTCGGTCCGCGCCGGCTCTTGGAGCCAGAAGTACTCCTCTACGGCCAAAGTGAGCAGTCCGGATTGCTCGAGCTTGACGGCCTCGTTCCACTGTTCGATGTCGCAGGTCATGTCGCGAACATGCGTATAGCCGGCGCGATTGAACGACTGCATGCCGCGCAGAAGGTGGCGGCGCAAATCAAAGGCCGTCGAACGCGGAATATGCTTTCGCACCAAATCCATCGCCCGGTCGATCAAGACACCGGTCAATCGGCCTTCGCCGTCCCGCCCGATACGGCCCCCGCCCGGATCTTCGCTGTTCCGATCGATGCCCGCTAGACGCAAGGCCGCGCTGTTGCCCCAGTACGCGTGCCCGTCGCGGCGTGAAAGGGCCGCCGGCTTTGAAGACTCCCACGCGTCGATGATTTTGAGCGACGGAGCGTCCGTCCACGCCTCGTCATCCCAGCCGAATCCCAAAATCCAATCGCCGTGCCGATGTGACGGTTCGTCCGTGACGGAAGAAAGACTCGCGGCCGACGTCAACCCGCCGAGCGCCAGGCGTTGAACGAACTCACCGTTCGCGGCCCAATGAACGTGACTGTCGAAGCAGGCGTCGATGCGCATGGACTCGAAACTAACAGGGAAAATCGGGTTAGGCTACCAAGCTCTGGGCTGGATAACCGCGGGCGCGCCCTGATAACCGGGACCGTATTGGAGCTGGTTCATGTTCGAGCGCATGCGATCGAGTTCGCGGTAATAATTATCTACCGGCGACGGCGCGTAGCCGCCAAGGGTGCCCGGATGGTTGTAATACTGACCGTTGCCGATCGGTTGGATGATGCCCGGTGCGAACTGCCTTTGGCCCGTGTTCGCGCCCCACCAGGCGTCTTGGGGATACTGCTGGAAATAGCGATTGCGCGACAAATTGAACGGGTCGTACGGATTGTATTCGTCGCCGAACTGACCGCCTTGATTCCAACCGCCGCCATCGGGACGGAACATGGCCGGCGCGCCTGAATTCAACAGCGGGCTGTCCTGGAACCATTGTTGATTCATGCGCGGATCCATCATCAGGGACTGGTCCGCCACGCCCTGACACGCGAACGCGCCGGGGCCAACGCCACTCGGCATCGCGCCGTACATCGGACCGTTCGGATTGTAATACCCGGGCATCGGGCGCTGATAGGCCATCGCCGGATGCATCATCGGCTGTTGCTGTTGCCCGCCCCCCATTTGATTTTTCAGGAAGGTCAAACCCAAGATGCCCAGCATCGGCGCGATCTCACCGAAAGAACCGCGGATACCGTTTTCAGCCAGGCTCTTCTCTTCGCAATCTTCGCACGTACCCGCCTCGGTATCGGCGATGTTCGTGCTGATCTCTTCCAGAGCTTCTTTCAGCGAGTCTTTCTGGGCCATGTATTTGTAATAGGCTTCAAGCGCGCGCCGGCACGTGCGGATATCGGAACTGGCCGGCGCTTTTTTGCGCACCGGAATATGGTATTCGCACACTCTGGAGTCCATCTGACCTTCGTTGATCACGAAGTGTTTCCAAAGATTTTTGCCGCCCTTCGTGCAAAAGACGTCGGGAACGGCATGTTGCCCGTCGCTCTCGCCCGTCGACTCTTCGCCCGGCGCGTAACCCTCACCGTCGTCCGCGCTTTCCTGGGCGGTCGATGCGACACCGCAATCCTCTTGATATTCGTCGGCGTTGCGCTTGTAAACGCGGTGCTGGTCGACCGCTTGAACCGCTTTCCCGCTCAAAATGCTGCGCAAGCCTTCTTTGGCGGAATCGATGCCTTTTTCCAGTTTCTCGAGCTTGTTTTCGAGTTCGGTGCGGCGACTCTCGAGTTCGCGTTTACGGCCGCGACGGTTGCGGCCCGTGTCTTCCGCGTCCCATGCGCTGTCGCCCATTTTGAATTCCTGCGGGCAGGATTCCGCCGCGGGATTGTTCATGCGCAAGGTCCATTGGGCGTGGGCCGCGCCGCTCACAAGCATAAGAATTGGCAAGAACAAGCGCATCGTTCGAGATCTCCTACATCTATATTCGTATGATCGGCCGCCGAACTGAAACCGCCAAGACCTGAACCGGACCTTGGTAGTGGTTGAATCCGGCGTTGGCGGCACTTACACTGTTTAGGAATGAAACACGCGATTCTGCTCGTAGATGATGAAGCCGACAACGTCGACGCGCTCGAGCGCCTGTTCCGCAAGAAGTACAAGGTCTTGAAAGCCACCTCGGGCAAAGACGCTTTGGAGCTGATCAAGGGGAACAAGGTGTCGTTGATCCTGACCGACCAACGCATGCCCGGCATGACCGGCGTCGAGCTCTTGTCCGAGAGCATGGACACGGTGCCCGACGCGATCCGCATCCTGCTCACCGGTTTCACCGACATCGACTCCGTGATTTCCGCCATCAACTCGGGCCAAGTTTATCGTTACGTCACGAAACCTTGGGATCCGGTCGATCTGCAGGCGACGGTTGATCAAGCGGTCGAA
>DAISHW010000073.1:0-1093 GCA_036822295.1 Bdellovibrionales bacterium
ATGATGAACAGATAAGAAAGCCCGCCGATCAGGGGAAACTGGTATAGTAGATCGCCGGCGAAAGTGGGCCGCCCGAATTGCAGGAGCTCTTTGGCCGCCATCGACGTCATGATGGCGCTACCGACTTCGCATTGATCCAATCCCCGTACGGCGATGCAACGGAATATCTCGAGAACCTTGAAATATCCGGCCATACCATAAGCGAAGCAGATCGCGAATTGCGCGAACCAAAACCAGGACAGGTAAGCTTGACGCCGCGATCGGTCGGCGCCTGGGACGGCGTTGGGCAGAAAAATCAAAAGGAAGGTCGGGAACAGAGCCATATGCATGTGGTTCGAAAAAAGACCATCCGAGTTCTGCAGGGCCAAAAGATAAAACAGGCCCATAAAAGCGGCGACTCTGAAGACGCGCCATCCGGAGAAGACAATCGCGCCCAGCGCGCCGCCAAGCAACATCACAAACGTGAGATCGATCAACCAAAGCTTCGCATCGGGCCAGCCCAAAATCCGTAAGGGCCACAGGGGATTCGAGAACGTCGAGTGCTGCAGTTGGTGGCGATTGTAGCTGGTCACGTCGACAGCTACCGCGAACAGCGTCAAATAATAGAACTGAACGCTCAAGCGGGCGCGAGAAAAGATGTGGCTCTGGGCATGAAACACCTGAGGGCCGAAGAAAAAGCGGCGTCCCCGAAAATGGCGGCGTATCGCGCGTAAAATTTTACTCATATTTCATCGGGTCGCCGGGCCACAGTGGCAAAGTCGCGCCGCATTTCCTTTTGGGTATCTTACTGTCGGCGCTGCTCACACAGCTGCCCGTTTGGCAAACCTTCGGGTGATCGTGCAGTTGAAAGCCAGTGTCGATGTTTCCAAGCGGCACATCGTTGCAGCTGTAGCTGCGCTTGATCATGCCGCCAGGTTCCCGAATGATAATGCTGCGGAAGCCGGCACTGCACTCCCAGCCTTTGAAATTGTTGAATTCAAAAGCGTTGAAACGCTCGGCTTGATCCATGTACCAGGGTTTTCCGCCACCGTCGGTGAGTTCGACTTGGTAAATGGGCGGGACCTTTTCTTTGCCGGGCTCGCCGGGCCCCTTC
>DAISHW010000073.1:1103-1396 GCA_036822295.1 Bdellovibrionales bacterium
CCATGGCCTTAGGCACCTTAGGGCGCGCGATCCGTGGATGGCTTTCTTGTATGACCCGCGCCCGCGTAAAGTCGCGTTGGGGCATGCCTTGCCTCAAGCGGTGCAACTGATCGGCCGTGTAGCCGTCCACCACTTTGGTGGCGCTGGGATTGCTCTGTGGCTTCAATGTGACGTTCACGCCCGCATCGTGGAAGTACAGCGCATCTTGCCACAAGGCTTCGAAACGCTCCGGCACCATGACCATGTTGATCGTCACCTGCACATCGTTCTTTTGCAGAAAAATCAGCTTCTCC
>DAISHW010000073.1:1406-2412 GCA_036822295.1 Bdellovibrionales bacterium
TCGGGCACCGCGAATTCTTTATGATAGCTCGCGGTCACGCTCACCCGATGCAGTTTGGCGGTCGCATCGACGTATTTTTGCAGCCAAGAAATCCCCGGACTGAGATTGCTGGTCATATGCAGCGACTGGTAGCCGCAGTTTTCGGCGTCGTCGGCGTAATGCTTAAGGAGCTTCAGATAACCGGGATGCATGGTCGGCTCGCCGCCGCTAAAGGAAAAATGGAAGGACCCGAACCCCCGGGCTCTGGCTTGGCGCTTGATCTCATCCATAGTGGAAAGCACGAGCTCTGTCGGACGGTGGTCGCGCTTGTCCGAGCGGGCATAAGGCCAACAGTAGGAGCATTTGTAGTTGCAAAACCGCCCCAGCAGCCAGCTCACGCAGAACAGGTCTTTTTCCAACAGGCTGATCTGTCCCACGCGCACGATGTCGTTGAATGGGATTTTGTCGAAGCGATATTCTGACCAAAGCATAGAATTAGTTTTCGTATATTCAGCGGTTTAGTGCGACGCAATGTTTTTAAATGACGCGAAAATGAAAGGCGGAGCGTCGCCCTTGACGCGCCTTCCAGAGCCTTCTTAGATGTGGCATGCCTCAAGCACCGAGCGATACGTTTTGCATCTTGCCGTGGATTCATCTGTCCACGCGCCCCAATGGGCACTTGCGGGTCTGTTGCACGGCCAACGCGTCCTCGGCCGGCGCCACGAACGACAAGGAGTTCGGCGGCGAAGTCGGTATTTTGAAAAACAGCGACGGCAAACCCGCCAATCTCAACCACACCGATCTGCTGACGGCCTGGAACAACGACTACATGAAGGGCGTGCGCCGCCAGATGCTCAACGGCAAAGTGCCCGCGCCGTGCACGAAATGTTTCAAAGAGGAAAGCGCCGGTCATCGCTCAAAACGCAACTGGGAGACCGAGTATTGGTCGGCCCGCACGAGCGTCGCCGATCTGGTTCGCGACACGGCGACGGACGGCGGGATCCGGCCGCGCATCAAGTACGTCGAT
>DAISHW010000073.1:2460-6459 GCA_036822295.1 Bdellovibrionales bacterium
GCAATTTGAAATGCATCATGTGTTCCCCCCATGACAGCTCGCTCTGGGTGGGGGATTGGCGAAAACTCTATCCGCAGATCCGGAACGAAAGTTTAAAAGAGGTCATGCAATGGCATAACAACGGCAAGGTCGACGGCGCCACTTATGACTGGCATGTCGACAATCCGGGGTTCTGGGACCAGCTCCACGCGCAACTCCCTTACATCGACCAGCTGTACTTCGCGGGCGGGGAACCGCTGATCATCGACGATCATTACCGTTTGCTCGAGGAGTGCATCGCCCGCGGCGAAGCCGGGCGCATTGAGCTGCGCTACAACAGCAACGGCCTGCACATTCCCGACAGACTTTTCGAGCTCTGGTCGAAGTTCCGCCGCGTGCGCTTCCATTTCAGCATCGACAGTCACGGCGCGATGAATTCGTACATTCGTTATCCGAGCGAGTGGGCGCGGATCGAAGCCAATCTTCGCCGCCTGGACGAGACTCCGCCCTCGATCGAAGTGACGGTCGCCTGCGCCGTGCAGATCCTGAATATCCTCTATATTCCGGAGTTCATCGATTGGAAGCTCGGCATGGGCTTCAAGAAAATCAATCCCTGGCCGCTGGGCGCGGGGCTGGTGAACTTCCACTTCGTCTACCATCCGGCGATGCTGAACGTGAAAGTGCTGCCTAAAGAATTCAAAGCGCGGGTGCGCGCCAAGATGGAAAAGTACGTGGGCGAACTCGACGCGCGCTTCGGGCATCAACCGGCGTTCAAAGCCAACGCGTACGGGTTGCCGCGCCTGATGGGACTGGTGAAATTCATGGAGTCAGAGGATTGGTCGAACCGCATGCCGGAATTCCGCGAATACATTCAGCTGATGGACAAAATCCGCGGCACCGATTTCAGAGCGACATTCCCCGAGATGGCTTCGCTGCTTGAAACTGCGCCTTGAACGCGTCCATTCCGCGCCCACAGGTTTTTCCACAAACGAAAAGTCGGCCGTCCTCGTAACTCTGCCGGTTCCAACTCGCCGGCAGGACGGTCTGAAAAAACGGTCCGTTGACGATTTCAGCGAGCGGACGCCTTTTCGCGTTGAGCGAGTCGATCCCGCCGGGCAGGCGACCCAGCATCTTCCAGATCGGCGCGCCTTTTTCCGGATAATACCAAAGGTACAGTTGATTCGCGGTCCAGCAACACGGGAAGGCGAGCCCCTCGGCCGAGATGTAAAGACTCTTCTCGCGCGCCGTTTTGCAGTCGATCGGCGTGCGCGCGAAAAACTCTTTGAGTGAGCCGTGATCCGCGACCAGTTGATCTTCTTTCAGGTGCGCCGGGTTCAAGTAGCGCGGATCGAGCGGCTTTTCGAGCCGGTATTCGACCGTCCCCTCGCGATTCATGACCTCTTGAGAGTCTTTCGTTTTGACCTGCGTGTTGCTGAAGAATCGCGCGGTTTTCTTCACGTTGAATCTGCGCACTCCGAGTTCCTCGGACCATGCGCGGGCGGTCTCGACCTGGTGCTCGTTGTGACGAAAAACGATGTAATCCCATTCGGCATGTCCGCCGGCTCCGGTAAAGGACCTGAGCGCGCGCTCGATCAGCGGCCATTTCGTCCCGCGTCGGTAAAGCGCGTTCGTGTCGGCGAGCCCGTCCACGCTGAAGCGCACTTGCACGCTCATGCGCGCGAGTTCGCGCCACCAGTCTTCGCCGCGGCCAGAGCCGTTGGTGAACATTTGCAAATGCATGTCCGGGTTCATGGCTCGAAGATAGGCGAATATCTCGAGCGTCTCGGTCGCCATGATCGGATCGCCGTAGTTGCCGCACATGTACAGGCGATTCAGGGAGCGGGCGACTTCCGGAGGTAGAATCGTCTTCATATCGGCGAGTGACAGTTCCGTGATCGGCAACAGCGGATTCACTTTGCCGCCGAGCACGTTGCGCATGCACATCGGACAACTGGCGTTGCACTTCGAAGTCACTTCCAAATGGATCGTGTTGATCTCAGCGAGCTCGTACATGCGCGAGTTCCCCTTGCTCGCTGACCGCGATGACCATGAAACGACGGTAGGCTTCAAACGCCAATTCACCGGTGAACAAAGTCGATTTCAGCGGCAAGGATTTGCGGAACGTGAATACGTCGGGGACGCAGTTCACGTGGCCGGGTTCGCCCTGAAAATCGTTGGTTTGCAAAACCAAATAGCGATCCTTGGGCACGCGGGCCATCCACGCGTGCATCTCTTCGGGCGTGAAGTGCTCGCATGACGTGTTGACGATGATCTCGTGCTCGAAGCCGTAGTCGAACTCGAGCGCGTTTCGATCGAAAACCCGCATGCGGCCGGCCGAGATCAAATCTTTGTTCAAATGCGCGGCCAAGCGGTTCGCCATGGGATCGATGTCGATTTGCCGGATGGTATTCACGCTTTCGGGCATCAGAATGTCCAGCAACAGCGGCAGGACGCCGACCCATCCGCCGATGATCAAAAAACCGTAACGGCGCTTGGGCTCGACGATGCCTTTGAGCATTTCGATGAGCCAAAGCTTGGATTCGATCTGCCCCGTCGAAAGCGCCCGTTGCAAATCGTAGTGATTTTCGGCGGGAAGCGCTTCGATCGCTTTGACGAGCGTACGCCAGCGATCTTGTCCCTGCCAGTGAAGCCAACGGCGCAATTGGCGCAAGGATTCGCGAGAGGCCTCACGGCCGTCCAACAGATCGCGCAGGAGCAACAGGAAGAGGCGGCAGTCGTTCTGCTCCGGCCGCGGCGCTAAGACCATGGGGAATACCACCGTCCGCCGGGCCGCAGGTATTGCGAGAGCACGTGCTGAAGCCGCGGCTCGGGATTGTTCAGGTAAAACACGCGCGCCGAATCGCGCAATAGCTTTTGTTTCAGGCGCGGACGATGCCGGTACTCCGAGCGGCCGCGATCATGACGGAAATGGTAAACGGCCGTCGAAGAGCGGTGAAACTTCAAACCCGCGCGATCCGCGCGGTAGCCCAGGTCGGTGTCCTCGAAACCGTATTTATGAAAGCTGCGCCGAAAGCGGCCCAGCTTGAAGAAATGCTCGCGTTTGACCGAAAGGCAGAACGTCGAGGCGAATTTCCATTTGTCGTCCATCTCGTTCCACGGCTGTTTTAAATTTTGGAAGGTCGTCCAAACGTTCGCGTCCACGTCGATGTCGCCCGCGTGAATCTCCGCGAACGGCTTGGGAGTTTCCGGCGCGACGAAACGCAATTGCAATCTGGTCGCTTGGATGACGTCGTGGATTTCATGCAGACGCACCAATTCGTCGGCGTAGCGGCGCGGCGCCAGAATGTCCGAATCAAGGAACAGCAAAAGCGGCGCGCGGGCGTGTGTCGCCGCCACGTTGCGGGCAATGCCGGCCCGGAAGCCGCCGCGGCCCATACGGCGCGGTCGCGGGCGGGGAATGCGCAGGTAAAGCCAAGACGTACCGACTTCGCGTTTTGAGAGTTCGCGAAACCACTCGGCGGTTCCGTCATCGCTTCCGTCATCGGCCACGATCAATTCGACCGGCGTCGAACTTTGCGTGTTCAGCCACGTTTCGACCGTGGATCGCAAGGGCCGCAAGTTGTTGTACGTCGGAATGACGATCGAAACTTGCGGAGAGACACCGAGTCGACGATCCCAAATCATATCCGGCATCGGCTCCATGTCCAAATCGTCGGCGACGTCGGGATTGTGCAAATCCCAACCGGGGATGGGATGCATGCGTAAATAAGGGAAAGACCGTGACCAGTTCTCTTGGGTTTCGAGCAAATGACGCCACTTCCAGCGCAGCGGCTTGACCGCGCGCTCATGGGGCCAATGCAAGAAAAGGCGATCGGCGCGGGCGCGCGGCCAAGCGCGAAGAATTCCGTCCGCATGCGGGTCGTCCGGACGCGGAAGCCAAAGGCACGTGGCGTGTTCCGGCAGATCGAGTCCCGCGCGCAAATCGTCGACAACGAGCCAAACCCGTTCCTGAGCCGCGGTCGGCGCGCTTCGTTCATGGACGCAGCGAAGCGCGCGCAA
>DAISHW010000073.1:6469-7785 GCA_036822295.1 Bdellovibrionales bacterium
CAAATCCTGCGACGGTGTCCGCGGCGAACTTTTCGTTCCACAGCCGAAGACCAAGTGCGTGTAACCGGAGCATTTCAGCCAATCAAAGAAGGCTTCCGCGCGTGCGGGCGCGCGTCCGCCCAGGCCAAGCGATTCGCAAAGCGCGCATCCCGCTTCGGCCGTGCCAGGCATGGGAAAGTATCGAGCCTTAGGCGTCACGGATCTGTCTCCAGCGCTTGCGAAATTGATAGTTCACGAAATGATACGGTTTCAGGGCACGCCAGAAAATCTCGAGCAGGAATAGCCCAGACCTTGCGACGTTCAACGAAATCCGCGGATAAGTCGACCAATACAAACGCTCGCCTTGTGCGTGAAGCCGATCGCTAGTCATGCGAGTCCGCCAATAAGCGCGCACGAGCTGGGCATGCATACGACCGCGAGCCTGCATGACCCGATGATAGAGCGCCCAACGCGCATGGATGAGCGCTACGCGCGCGCGAATGAACGCGCTTACGATCGGCGTGTGCAGATGCCAATACCGGCGAATCGCTTCGCCGCGCGCCGTGCTGGCCAGATGGTAGCCGGTCCAGCGCGCGCGAATGCTCAAGCGCAGCAGGTACAGGCGGTAGCGCTCTTTGCGCTCACGAAGGGCGATCTCTTTCTCACTCATCTCGTGGCGCCATTCCCAGTATTTCTGGCTCGAATAGAGCTTCAATTCGCCGACCAGCGAATGATAATAGGCGGGATAAAATTCCTGATAAATTTCCGGATCCAGGCGCTGCCGGTAGAAAACCCGCGACGACAAGGTGAGCGCGCGCCGGCGCCGTATTTGGTCGAAGTGATAATTCATCACCCGGCGTTCGGGGTAAAGATGATGCACCACCGAGGCCGACAAAGCGAAACGCGCGCCCAACCGGTACAAGCGGTATCCCAAATCCACGTCTTCGAATCCGTAAGTGAAAAAGTCGGGCAGAAACCAACCGGCGCGCTTGAACAGCGAGCGCCTGACCGAAAGCCCGTAAGTGCAAGTGTATTTCCAATGTTTATAAAGCGCCGCCCAGCTTTCGGAAGCTTTGAAGGCCTCCCAGTAGGCATCGTCCGCGTACGTGTCCGCGGGCGCCAAGGGCTTATGCGCCTCATTCCCGCGGCTGGCTTCGACCGTCAGCATTTCCCGGCGGGCCTGCAAGACATCGTATTTCTGGAATTCGCTCTCTAACGTCCGCAGATAATCGGGCGGCACAAGAATGTCGGAGTCCAAGAAACATAAGAATTCGCCGCGCGAATGGCTCACGCCGACGTTGCGGATCAAGCCCGCGCGGAAATCGGGTTCATCGCCG
>DAISHW010000073.1:7795-10127 GCA_036822295.1 Bdellovibrionales bacterium
GAAATACTGGAAATGAATGCGCTCGCTCAAAAGCTCGGGCAGTCGCGCGCGCAGCAGCGCTTCGGTCCCGTCGCCGCTGCCGTCGTCCACCACGATGATTTCGAAACGGTTGCCGTCCATTCGCTGCCGGCCGAGTGAACGGAGCACTTTGAGCAGATGCTCGCCGGAATTGAACGTCGGGATCACGATCGAAAACGCGATCTTCGCGCTGGCTTGACCCCGGGCGATCTTCGCCTCGAGCAAAGGCCATGTCTCGCGCTCGCGGTTCAAGCCCCTGTCCACGGGCCACGCGCCCGCGGGTCCGCGCACGTGAAGGCGGTAACGGCCCCGGGTCGCTTTCTCGGCCCGCTTCAAATGTCGATGCATGTCCGGGCAGCTCGGGCGGGCATGCCAAAGATTGCCGATGGCGGGAAAAAGAAAATGGATTTTATTCGCCAGGCCGACCGGCGCGCGTTTCAAAATCTCAAGAGAGCTCTTTTTATCCTGATAAAAATGCGTGACGCTGAAATCTCGATCGCGCTCAGCCAGGTAAGTCACCAGCGCATCCTGGTAATCCGAAGCGGGGCCGAGCAACAGATGAAATCCCGTGCTCATCGGCACTTGATCCAAGGCGCCGGTCGCGACCGGCGTTTTGCGGTCGCCGTTCACCAGCAGGACGGGACGAAGTCCTTGATCTTCGATTTCGCGGATCCAGTGATCGCGCTTTTCTTCAAAGAGCGCGTTGCACGGAAGAAGGACTTCCTGAAATCCGAAGGCCTTCGCGCGCCGCAGTTCCGTCGTGAACTCTCCGCTCACTTTTTTAAGTCCGAGTTGATCGCATTGTCCGCATGTGAACCGGCAGGTGCGCGAAACCGGCAGGACATAAGGGCGGCTCATCGCCAGACTGGTGGTCACGCGGTCGGCGGAAGAAAATCCGCTGCGTTTCAACCCGCTCTGAAGAACGTCTTTAAATCTTTTGCGCGCGTTTTGCGCCAAGTGCGCGGTGATTCGGCCGATCAAACCCAGCCTTGTCGTGGGTTCCTGGGTCAGCCGCGCGTACACTTGTCCCCACTCAAACGCGCGATCGAAGCGGCGCTGCCAGCGCAGCTCGCGCGGTCCGCCGCGCGGGGTCTGCGCTTCCGGCAGATAGCGCGAACGCACGTACAGACCTTGTTGCCATCGCTTGCGCGCGCCGTAACCTTGTAGGAACGCTTTTCTTAAAAACGCGCGCGCTCCGATCTCCACCCGATGTTCGACGTTCAAGTCGGGCGCGAAATGAAGCTTCTTGCCCGCGAGGACCAGGCGCAAATGAAAATCCGTTTCGGCGCCGCCGAAAACGATATCGCCGTTGAAGCGCAGATCCGCCTTGCGTAACGGCTCGAGCTTGTAGCTGACGTTGCCGCCGAGCAGATTCACCGTCTGACCGGTTTCGGATTCGCGCAGCAGCCAGCGGGTCGAAATCAGGTTGTAGGCGCGCGACAGGGTCGAAGCCGCAAGCGGAGTGAAGTAACCTCCGCCGACCGCGATCGAATCCGGCTCGCGCGCGTGGAGTTCCAGAGTGTCGCGCAGAAAATACGCGTGCGGCACGCGGCAGTCGTCATCCAAAAATAAAGCGACGGGGGCGCGCGCGACTTCGAGCCCGCGATTGCGGGCGCGATTGACGCCTTTTTGTCCGACCACGTGCCAATGCAGATGCGAAAAGCGGCCCGCGAACTTGTCGAAGGCCTGGCGCCCCGGATCGTCCTCTAAATTCGCGATGACATGCACCTCGAACTGAACGTCCTTTTGGTCCGTCAAAGAACTCAAAAGATCCGCCAGGCCCGCGGGTCGAAAATGGGTCGGAATCACGACCGAAATTTGCATACGGCTTGGTATATGAAAACCCTAAGGGTTCAGCAACAAAGAAGCGAGCTCCGGAAAGACCGCGGGAAAGCTGGTTTTACGAATGGAATCCAGCCGCATCACGTACTCGCGAGCGGCGGGAAGTCTTTCGCTGCCGTCGCGCTCAAACATGAAATTCAACACGCCTGGGAGCTTGTTCCGGGCGCGCGGATGGCGCTCCATACAAGAGCGTAGTTTTTCCGCCGTGCGCTCTTTCAGCTCCGCGGAATAATTCTGCACGTTCAAGTAATTTGGATGCATCACGATGCCGGGCAGTGTCATGTCTTTGAAGCCATGAGTCACGAGCTTGAACTTCTGCGCCGCCACCCAATCCAGGAGCTGGTCGAAATCAAACAGGGTCAACAGGTGGATGGAGCTTAGAATACCGACGCGGAATCTCTCGGGCGGCATCTCTTCGAGCCAACGCAAATGGCGTTCGATATCGTCCCATTTGGCGGGGTAGCGGACGTAA
>DAISHW010000074.1:0-424 GCA_036822295.1 Bdellovibrionales bacterium
TTACGGCTACCGGCCGCATCGACAACGATGACCCCGCTCCCAGCTTGACCGTAGCCGCGGCCACGGCGGTGGAAGGCTCGCCGTTGGTTTTCACGATCACCCAATCGGTCACGAGCGGTATTCCCACTTCGGTGCAGTGGACGTTGAGCGCGGGCACGGCCACGCCTGGCGCGGACTACAGCGTGGCATCGGGTACGGCGGTGATCGGCGCCGGCCAAACCGCGACCACGGTTTTCGTAACGACCCTGTTCGACACCGTGGATGAATCCGACGAAACGCTCACGTTCACTTTGTCCCAGCCCCAGAACGCGGATCTGGGAGCGCCGGTGTCGGCGGTCGGTATGATCGAGGACACGGCGCTTTACTTGGATTTCATGACGGGCACGCTCCCGCCCGAGGTTTCTTTCACGCGCGCATCCACCGG
>DAISHW010000074.1:434-2983 GCA_036822295.1 Bdellovibrionales bacterium
GGCGGTGGATACGCCGCGCTTTGAACACGGCGCGAGCGCGCTCGAAGGTCTGGTGGTCGAGACCGCGGCTACGAACGCCATTCGCAACAACGTGATCGCGGGCGGTACCGATGGCGTGATCGGAAGCGGCGGCTCGAACCCCACAAACTGGGGCGCGATCGCCGTCGCCGGTGTGACGATCGAACGGGTGGGGACAGGAACGGAAGACGGTTTGAACTACATCGATCTACGCTATTCGGGCACCAACGCCATGGGGAGCGCGCAGTTTTCGGGCGTGTATTTCGATTCGAACACGGGCATCGTGGCGGCGAGCGGTCAGGCCTGGAACGTTTCTTTTTACGCGAAGGTCGTGGCCGGTACGCTGAGCTCCGGGCTTGAACCACGCGCGGCTCTCGTCGAGCGGACGGCAGCGGGCGCCTCGCTCGCCTTTAACGAAGAAGCGCTATTTATGGCTTCAACGCGCGAGCGTTTCGGCTATACGGCCACGCTGTCCAGCGGTTCGACCGCCCGCGTGCAACCCGGATTTTGTTTGCGCATCGCGAGCGGCACCACGCTGGACGTGACCTTCCGCATTTACTCTCCGCAGGCCGCGCAATCCGCGTTCACGACTTCGCTTATTCCCACCTCAGGCGCCCCGGCCAATCGAGCGGCCGACCAAGTGCACGTCGCCATCGCGGATGGCACGTACAATATCCGGATCGGAACCAAATATGTGAATTACGATATTCTCAACGTGGTCGTGGCGGGCGGAGCCGGTTGGGATTTTGCTTGGCCCGTGGCCGCGGTGACGGCGTCGCAGCGCTTCGCGAAAACGGTGATATTCACCACGGGCGCGCTTCCGCCGGATCCCTTCCTGCTCGAATGGTCCCCGCCCGCGCAAACCGCGCCAAGGGTGGAGATAGTGGGCGCGGCGACTTACTATGGTCCTTACGGGGACAACGAAGACGTGCTTTTGATCATGCCGTCCACGATCAAGACGACGCAGTTGCAAGTCGACGGCGGCCGGCACGTGCGCGTGATCGGCGGGCATTTGCGGCCTGCGGCCGTACCGTCAGGAAACTTCGTGATGCGGATTGCGAATATCACGGGCAGCGCCTTCGTCGAAGGGATGATTCTGGATGCGGCATTGGTTTCGGCGGACGGATTCAACGTCTGGGGCAAGAACGGGTTCGCTCCGGATGTGTATCTGCAAAACATGCGTATCGAGAACGTCAACGGCTCGTACGCGGGAGTTCACGCGGATATCTTTCAACATCAAGACGACATTGGCCAGTTGACGGTGCATCGGCTTACGGGCCCGTCCCACTACCAGGGGTTTTTCATTCCGCCGCAGCTCTCGATCGCCTCGACCACGTTTAAGCAGGTGAACTTAAGCTTCCAAACGAACCCCTTGCACACGGGCACTTACCTGCTCTGGTTCCGCGACAACTGCGCGCAAGCGCCGTACGCCGTTTCGCTATGGGAGGTTTACATAAGCCCACGCGCCGGTCAGGACATCGCTCAGCACGGTGTGTGGCCGAGCTCCGCGCAAACCGGTTGCGCCGCCACGAAGACAGGGTCGTACGTGTCTTGGCCGCCAGAAGCGTTGGTGAGCGGAGTGGTCACCGAGGGCGCGCCGCTCACCGGGGACTTCGTGCCGGCCGGCGCCAACGTGGGAGCTGACTATATTTCGCCGGGCTATCGTTAGTAGACAGGCCCACTTCTTTGTCGATCTTATCGACATCACGATAATTTTGCCGGTCTTGTCTCGCGCGGCGCGCGCCCGTCGGCACGTCCCGTGGCACGGCGGTTGCTCATCTTCACCGCATGCTTCTTCTCGCCGCGCTGTTCGCTCTTTGCCTCCAGACGCACGCCTCTATCGTGAACATCGCCGATGAACGGCAGGCAAAGCTTGTCGAACCATTCCTCGGAACCTATGTCTCTCACGATCAGATCGGTCGCGAGCGGCTGTTGAGCGTTTTCACGGACGAGCACGGACTTCATGTTTGGGAGATGGGCGGCTACCCGGTGTTCATCTGGCATGACTTCTCTTACGCTCTGCCGCTTGAAAATCGTCTCCGCCAGGAAGTCCGCTACGGCACCGGCGTTCGCGGGATCGGCGGATCCTTGATAAGAAAAAAGACGCACGTCACCTTCGCATGGGAGGTCGTCAGTCCCCGCCATCTGCTCGCGCGCGTGACCGAAACCGATGCGGACGGGCGTCACATGAGTGTCGAGGAACGGCGCCTGATCTCCGACGGTACCGAACTTCATTATCTGATCGAGCGGAGCTATTTCCGTCGCCGCTTCTATTTGTTCGGCGAATGGGTGGTTGATCAGGGCCGGGAGATCGTGCGGCAAAATTCAGCGCGAGAAGCGTTCACCTTCGTGAAGGTTACCCCTCACCCCATGTCGTTGGAGGTTTTGGGCGAGCTTCGCCGGCAGCGCGACCAGCGGCTCGACGCCGAATTCGGAAATCCCAGCCAGGTGGTCGCCGATTTCGGCTGGGAAGGGTACTCGGTTCTCGAAGACATCAAGACCGCCTTAGCCAAGATTTCGCCAGAATCCGG
>DAISHW010000074.1:2993-10111 GCA_036822295.1 Bdellovibrionales bacterium
CGATAGGTCCAAGTGCGAGAGGGATCTGTAAATGTTCGCGGTACATTTTTGGATAACCGGTGCGTCAAATCGTTCATTGGAGCGCCACAGACAGCTGTTTGAAGGCGCCAGTCCATGCTTTCTTCTGCCATTGTCTGGCGGCGCTCCAGCGCTCTCCCTTGCCCCACCCACTATGCCGAAAGTGCAAGACAGTTTGATTTACGCCCACAGATTCAAAAGACACAGAGGCCCACGTTGGGAAAAGGCCAAAATCATGTGCACTTTCGCACTCCCAAGGCTTGATTTGAGATTCTTCTCCATAAGACCCCTTCGTGTTTTCAACTTATTCGCACTTGATTGAAAAGGCTCTGACTTCATGGCCAGCCGAATAAATCCCTGCGCTTTGAAGCGGCTGAACAATGACATCTGACTTCTGGGCTTGCCCCTTTCGAGACGGCCAAAAACCAAATCAATTTTAGGAACTTCGGAAGTTAAAAGGATTCGCCTTTTGTGTCGTAGGCACGTCGTGTGCACTGGCTGGAACAATTAAATTCAAATTAGAGTACAAAAACGAGGGGTCCTTCTCTTATGAAAAATATCCTGGTTCGTCTAATCAGACTGACTTTGATAGCAACCACAATTCTATCCAGGACCGCATTTGCGCAAAAGCCAGATCCAGCTTGCGAAGATTTACTTTTGCCTCTCCCTCGCATTCGTTCGCAAGAAATAAAAAATGTGGAAATTGTGGCGGAAGGGCTTTATGGCGATTTTAGTGTCAAAGGGTGGCGCCGGCTCGACCCAGACGACAGCTTCAAATTTGGCCAGGGCGTCTGGAATGGTCAACCCGTATTTTTTAAGGCACTCCAGGGTGAGCTTCCAGACGAGGCAAAAATGCTACGTACGCTCAACACTTCCGGCATTGGCCCCAAAGCTTTGGCGACGTTTCGGAAAGGCGGCAAAGAATGGTTGGTGATGGAATTCGTGGAAGGCGAATTGTACCGCCCTATAGTGGACTGGGGCGATTGCATTCCCAAGGCCGATGAACCTTGGGACTATCATCCCAACCGCGCGCCCATGCCTGGGTGCCATCTATCGGAAAAGACATTTGCGGATGTGGAACACGCTTTCGCGATCCTCGATCACCACGGAATTGCGGGGAACGACATCCAGTTTCTGATCACTCCTGAAGGACGCGCCATTCTAATCGACACGGGCTATTATAGGCTAAGTAAGAACGCGGTGTCGACGAACGCCGTCGTGCGAGCGATCGTGATCGAAGGACTTGAGGCCGCGGCGATCCTGCAATTTCGACCGCAGGATGACCCGTACCGCACTGTGAATTTCCACACGGACGAGCGTTTTAGAAACGAAGATTTTCGTCAAAAACGCGGATATTAAATTCCAGGAAATTACGCCTGAGAGAGCAACCTCTGTATCTCCGCCGCCTTCATTTTGTTCTTTTGCAATATCAGACTCGAATCTCGATGATCAACGACCGCGGGTACTTCTATTTTCAACAGGCCAGCGTAAGCCGGCAGGTGGATCGCGCAGGATTGAAGTGATTTTGGGTGGTCTCTTTTTCAATAGCCTAAATATTCGCAAGGTTCATAAGTCATATTGTAAACTCGTGCATCCATTAGGAGATGGTTGGTAACATTGCCTCTATTGATGGATAAGAATTCAGCCTCAAGAATGGGCCCGGTCCAAACCAGTTTGCCTTCAGAAGAGATGTCAAACAATACACCAATCCCGTTGTCCTTTTCGGGATGCTGCCGTTTGCCTTTTGGTCCCACTTTAAATTCCATGTTGCCAACTATCAGACGAGTATCCGGATTATAAGTGTACCTCCAGTCTACTTCGCCGGACGAGTCGACAGACACGATCGTTTGGCCATTTTCGAAAGTTATCTCTTGATCAGGTCTATACTTATTGTCTTTAGATGCGCACCATTTTCCCAGAAAAGGATTGTCAAATTTCTTTGATTCACCTTGCGCGAATGGCGTAATCAACGTGGTTAGAATCATTAAAACAATCATTCTCACAAGAGACTCCTTGTTTAAATCCTTGCCAGGCAGCTCTATTTTGGCAGCCGTTTTGTCGTTGAACGTTACTTCGGAGACGGCCTAGCCTAGAGCCAAATGAAACAGCAACTATTGAGCCAAAACCAAATCCCTCTAGTCGACAAATATCTAGAACCGCAGGCCGTTCAAACCCGGCCGCTAGCAAGTAATCAACGAGCGTCGATGTGCCGCCACCCACATCAATAATGGCCCGCTCACGATCCGGCGCCACCTCCAAAATCCAGTCAATTGAAGGCGACGGTTTTGCTTGAGTCCAACTCTGCCCATTGGTGGTCTTCGTTCTGTAGACCGTTTCCCAAAGCTCTTTCTTTTCATCCATGACAAATGGCTATCTTAAAGCTTGTTCCAAGTCGGCGATCAAGTCCGATGCGCCTTCAAGCCCAATTGAAACGCGCACCATTGAATCCGAAATCCCACGTCGTTGATGCTCCTCTTTTCCGAGCCCGTGATGAGTAAAACTGGCTGATTTACAAGACTTCCTAAGAATGCCCTAGGAATGAAAACTACGTTCCATTTCGATAAGTTCACTTGCGTCTGCCGTTAATCCTTCGAAAACATAAGGATTTAGAAATTGACGGCTCCTGAAGAGATTGCGATCCGTCGGACTGACTTGGCCCTCGTCGCAAATGCGATCGAAATTTGTTATCAAGTTTTCCGTTAAACCAAGGATGATCTTTAAAGCTTCCTTTCGTGAAAGCTGAAAATTCTTGGCCGCCGTAAGACACAACTCCAATTGGCTGCGATGATCGTCGCCTGAAATCAACATCGACTGATTCACTTCATTGCCAGTACGAGTTTGCGGACAAATATCATAAGCTGGAGTCAGAGTGAGCATGTGACCATCCCAAAACGCAGCGTGATTGCGGGCATGGTCGTCGGTGTTGCCGCAAAGAATATTGAACGCCAAACGACGGAACAATTCATGCAAAGTGGCACGCGGTTCGGCGAAGCGATGACGAATGATCTCGCATAGATTTTCGTAGCTCGCATAGCGCGCCATCATCTCATCCAACTCGAGAAGCGTAAGAGCTGAAACCACGCATTTGCGCATGAAATCTCCGCTTGAAGTGGGTACACGATCGAAGCGCTCGATCAACAACACATCTTTGTGAGCTGCGCGGGCGAGCTTGACAGAGGCGACGTTTAAGCCCGCTTCCGCAGCTAAGCGCATAGCGATAAATTCTGCTTTGACCACGCCATAGATGTCCGAAGTAGATGAGAACTTGGCGATGTACTTTGTTTCCCCATGGCGTACTAGCGCTTTGGGGCGAGCGCCTCCGATGGGACTTCCGAAATGAAGAGCAGTGGCAAGCTCCTCGGTGAGCGGAACGCCCTTTTCGACCATCTCGGCAGAAGCCCCTAGCTCGTCCAACGAAACGTTATTGGCATTGCGAGGTTGGTAACTCGTGGGCGAGAGCTGAAAGTCCAGCGCACCGACGCGGTCAGAACCCGACTCAAGCAGGAAAGTCAGTTCATCGAGATCCGTCGTATCGATTTTTTTTCCTATACTTCCGAACTTGCGGTGAACCAAAACCCGCCGGCCCCAAGCATCGGGAGCACCGTCGCGAATACAACCCGGCATCGCAAGCCCAGGCAGCAAGGGCAAATATCCTGCATGAAGCGGTAATTCTTTTTCATAAATGGAAATTCGATTGGGTCGCTCTAAATAAGTGCGTCCATAGTTGAATACTAACGTGTTTCCGACAGCCGTGAGTTTGCCCGCCACCACCGGCTCTGTCTCGCCTGGAAGCCACATCCATACGTAAGCATCTGTATATTTATTTTGTTTAGAAGGCATCGTCTACCTTCGGCAGCGATTTTCGCACGTTCTTAGGTAGTAACGCCAGCTTGTCGTTCACCGCGGAAATACTTTGTGTGAAACGTCCATCGGTCTCAAAGAGCTTCACGCCCACCAGAGCTGCGGTTTCAAATACGATTCCGATTTCTACCTTTAGATCGCCTTTTTCAATTTTTTGAAGGGTCGCACGCGAGATGCCAGCTCGCTCAGCCAGTTCGCGCTCCGTCAATCGACGTTGTTTACGGCCGAGCTGAATATACTTGCCCAGCAAGACTGCTGCATCACAAGTGTAGAGAGAATAGGTACGCTCAGTTTTGACCATTATAATATCCTTTAAATAGTTATATGATCATTATAATAGTCATTATCGGCGGACTCATTCGATCAGTCAAGGCTAGCAGGTCATTACAATGGGCTTAAAGGGCGAGTCATGGCCAATTGAATAGCCATCGAGCTGCGGGTGTTTTGATATGAGACATCGTTAGGCTTTCAGAGACACGGCGAAATGCGGATTTTAAATTACTTAGCCTGTGCAATGTACGCTTCAGAAACCGGGGTTTTGTAGGAATTGGTCGGGTGACGCTACTCGATCGATTTCTACCTCTCTACTCAAATTATCTGAATGAAGGGCACTCCTGGAAGAATCATGGCATTCCATCCAGTCGGGTGATCGCGAAAAATCAGTCTCCGATTGAAGCTGGCTTGGCACCCCTTTGGGAAGTTGCGAGTAGGATGATTGACGAGGCCGTGAGCAAAGGTCACTTAGATCGCGCGTGAGACACTTACTTCACGAACGCTCGCCCATCAGAAACCCGTCAGTCCTTGGTAGCTCTATAAACGTTGATGAACCGCTTTCCAGAATTTCTGTCGCTAAATCTGTCACAGATTTCTGTGCAACAGAGTTAGGGTGCGACCGGGGCACATGGACCCAAGCCCAAAGGAGTTTCGACACTCAAATGATAACAAAAATGTTATCATTTTTGATTAAAATGCATTGTTTACCTTTGATTTGATAACAAATATTAGGCATTTACTGGGTCATGGAAAAGATCAAAAAACCCAACGCCTTTGACTTTCTGTCCACGCGGGAGTTTGCCGTGGCGGTGGAGCAGTGGGCGGTGAAAGCCTTTCCCGGATATTCCCGTCGCGCCTTTGCCAAATGGGCGGGCATCGCGTCACCGAACTTCATGTCGTTGGTGGTCGAGGGCAAGCGCTCCCTTCGCGGCCAATGGCTCGATGGATTTGGCAAGGCTGCACTGCTGCCCACCGATCAACTGGAACATCTGCAGGCGCTCGGCCGTTTTGAGGGCGCGAAATCCCCGGCGCGCCGAAATGAGCTGCTCGAAAAAATTCATCGCGATCTGGCGAATCTGAATTCGCATAGCTTGGCGGGCGATCAGCTCGAGGTCCTTTCCCATCCGCTCGCCTGGACGCTGCTGCAAATGCTGGATTTCAAAGATCAGACGTCAAATCCCGGGTGGTTCAAGCGCAGATTGCGAGCTTCGGTCAGCGCGGCGTTGGTCGCCGATGCTTTGTTCCTGTTGAAGCGGGTGGGGTTGGTGCGAATGAAGAACGGAAAGATTCAGGCGCTTCAGAACACGTTCAAGAGCTCGGACCAAGTGCGAAAGTCGACGAACGTCATTTACCATAAAAACGTTCTCGGCGAGGCCGCGGAAATGCTCGACTTACTCGAGCCCAGTGAGCGCGCGTTCGGATCGTTCACGGCGACCGTCTCGCACGAGAAAATCGACGCCCTAAAACGAGAGATCAACAAGTTTGGCGAGTACCTGTTGAACACCTACGCGAGTCGCGGGCCCACGGACGGTGAAGTCATGCGCTTGAACATTCAACTCTATACATACCTTATTTAAGTCGAAAAATGAAAGAACCGCGCAGTCTTCGATATATAACCCGCATCCGAATGTCACTTTTTAGGCAGAGTCGCTAGAATGCAATCTGTGCTTAGCATTGGCGGGATTTCTTGACCACTTGACGCATCACCGATGAAGTGATGCGAAAATAGCTACGATTTTCTGAATGTCGACGTCCCCAATTCGATGATGTAGATTTCCCAGTTCAACTCGGGAGATCCACGTGAACTACAAAAGCAAATGGGAAAAGAGCCCCTGGCGTCCAAAGACAATCGTGTATGAGCCAACAAATGAGAAGCTAACGGCCAGTGCCGGTCTCGGGCCATTGATCGACGCGTTTATGGCAAGCCCTGAGTTTTCTGAGTTTAAGTCTTGTTTACCGGAAAGAGTCGGTAACTCAAGCTACAGCGCTGAGCACGTGGCGATGATTTTACTCTGTGGGTTTTGGTATGGCCATGAGTGCCTTGATGACCTTGAGGAGTTTGAGCACGACCCATCTGTCGACGACAAATTGGGCGGGCTTGCGACTTCGAAAACGATTGGCAATTTCTTGCGGGATTTTTCTCATGAGCATATCGAAAAGCTTCGTAAATTCCTCACTCGTCAAGCGTTTCAATACCGCACACGCATTGATGGCAAAAAGACATCCATCACCTTTGATCAGGACTCAACCTTTCATGAGCAACATGGCGTGAAGATGGAGGGTGTGGTGATGAGCCGTTACGGCGTGGTCGGCCTCGACAGTTTACTTACGTTTGATGACCGGGGCTTTTCCTATGACATGGATTTACGACCCGGCTCCACGTTCTCAGCCAATGGCGCCGATCAAATGATTTTACGCGTGATGGGCGATATTCCAAATCGGGTTGAGGTGCAGCATTACTACCGAGGTGATTCTGCTTTCTGCAATGAAGATTGCTTAAGAGCGGCTCAGGCAAAGGGACTTAAAGGTACGGTCACAGTCCACGGCAATACCGGATGGGAGGCAAAGATCCCAGATATCACCAACTGGCAGCCTTGGGTTTACTCGCTCGAGCAAATTAAAAAAGCCAATGAGTCGGGCAAAGCTCTGCCCGCCATCGATGTGGGTTTCATGATGTATGAACCTGGCTGGGCTCAAGGTGTGCAATATCCGGTCGTGGTGAAGCGCACGCCTAAAGATGATGGAGGCCAAACCACATTGCTCTCCGACGGCAATTTCAAATACTGGGGTGTTTTATCATTTCGTGGGCTTTACCCGCAAACCCCACAAGAGATCCTTAAGTTTCATCAAGGCCGCGGCAATATGGAGAACTTTATCCGCGAAGGGAAAATCAATTACGATCTCAAACACTTTCCCTGCCAATCTTTAAGCGCAAATCATGTGTTCGGGTTATTCGCCCTGGTGGC
>DAISHW010000075.1:0-1091 GCA_036822295.1 Bdellovibrionales bacterium
GTGCTTTACATCTTGCTCGCCAAAGACATCTGGGCGCGCGAACTCAAATCCGAAACCAAACTCGATCCGCGCTGGCTCTGGCTCGCGGGCCTGGCCTGCGGATTCTACGACGGCGTCGCCGGGCCGGGCGGGGGAACTCTTATGTTTCTTTCGCTCTTCGTGGTCGCCAGACTTCCGCTGCTCACCGCGATGGGCACCGCCAAAGTCGCGAACTTCGCCACCGCTTCGACATCGCTCGCCGCTTTCGCCTCGCAAGGCCACGTCATCTGGAACAAAGGCGTGATGGTCGCGGTCGGCATCGGCGTCGGTGCCGCGCTCGGCGCGTGGCTCGCCACGAAAAACGCCGCGCGGTGGGCACGCGCCGCGCTGGCGATCGTGTCGCTCTTGCTTTTACTTCGGCTGATCGCCTTATAGCCGTCCGTCCCGTCCGGGCTACGGATTCGCGGACAAGACTTGCATTTATCACCCTAAAAACATTTAATCGGCGGCGATGATCGACAACGAAAAACCCCACGGCATTCTGTCTTCGAATTTCGGTTTGCGCGAATTCCGCAAAGGCCAGGTGTCGGTTTTGGATTCCGTCCTGAAACGCGAAGACACGCTCGCCGTGATGCCGACCGGCGGGGGCAAATCGCTCTGCTACCAACTTCCGTCTCTTTTCTTCAACGGTTTGGTCATCGTCGTGTCGCCGCTCATCGCGCTCATGAAAGATCAAGTGCGCCAGCTCAAAGCGCTGGGACTGCGCGCCGGCTGCATCCATTCGGGCCAGTCGGCCGAAGACAAGCGCGACACCTTTCGCGATTTGCGCGCGCCGGGCCCATACTTGCTTTATCTTTCGCCCGAGAGAGTTCAAACCGAAGGATTCATCGATTGGCTGAAAAATCAAAAGGTCGTTTTGTTCGCGATCGATGAAGCGCACTGCGTTTCCCAATGGGGCCACGATTTCCGCGAAGACTACGCGAAACTCGGCGTTCTGCGCGCGCTGAAACCGGAAGTTCCGATCCTGGCCTTGACCGCCACCGCCACGCCACGCGTGCTCGGAGATATCGAAAAGCAACTGGGCGTGAGCAAAGCCGTTCGACACGTGCACG
>DAISHW010000075.1:1120-3879 GCA_036822295.1 Bdellovibrionales bacterium
AACTCGCGAATCTTCTGTCCGGGCATTTCGAAAGAGTCGGGTTCTATCACGCGGGTTTGTCGCCCCAGGAGCGCAAGGAAATTCAAGAGAAGCTCGATTGCGGCGAACTGCGCATCATGGTGGCGACCAACGCGTTCGGCATGGGTATCGACTATCCCGACGTGCGACTCGTGGTGCACGTGCAGACGCCGGCCAACATCGAATCTCTTTATCAAGAAATGGGCCGCGCCGGGCGCGACGGTCAGATGGCTCACTGCCTTTTGCTCTACGCTAAAAAGGATCGTGGGCTGCATTCTTATTTCATTCAGCAATCCAAAGCGCCGGGCGCGGTCATAAATCAACGCTGGCGCGCGCTCGAAGCCATCACACAGTTCATCGAGAGCGCGGAATGCCGGCACGCCGGCATCTTGACCTATTTCCGCGACGAGGACCGCATCGAGAGCTGCGGACATTGCGACATCTGTAAACCCGATTCGCCATGGGTCGTTCCGAAGCCGTCCCAACCCGCGCGCGCGCATAAAAAGACGCGCCGGAAATCCGCGGCCCCGGCGCCGGCCTCGATCGACTCGCCCGAAGCCGAAGCGCGCGCGCTGATCTTGCGCGAGTGGCGTAAACGCTTCGCCAAAGAACGCGATGTTCCCGCCTTTATCGTGTTCAGCGACCGGACCCTAAGGGATCTGGCCAATAAGAACCCCGCCTCGCTCGACGAATTGGGCGATATCTACGGTTTAGGTCCATCCAAGATCGAACTCTTTGGCCGGGAGCTCTTGCGGGAGCTGGGTCGCTAAGCTATTCTTCTGGACATGAAAAAAGGCGTCGTACTCAGCGGGTCCACCACCACCGGCAATCTGACCCTGGGCAATTACATCGGGGCGATGAACGAGTGGCGCAAGATGATGCGGGATTACGACTGTTATTGGATGGTCGCCGACCTTCACTCGCTCACCGAGGCGCAAGACCCCAAAGAATTGCGTGAACGCACGATCAGTTTCTTCGCGCAGTACATCGCGCTGGGACTCGATCCCGACAAGGCTTGCGTGTTCATGCAGTCGCACGTGCCGGAGCACGCCGAGCTCACTTGGGTGCTGACCTGTTTGACGCCGATCGGGCAACTCGAGCGCATGACTCAGTACAAAGACAAGAGCGCCAACAAAAAGCAGATCCAGGCGGGACTGCTCATGTACCCCGTATTGATGGCGGCGGACATTCTGCTTTATCGCGCCGACTTCGTCCCGGTCGGGCAAGATCAGAAGCAGCATCTGGAACTTTGCCGCGACATCGTGAAGTACTTCAACAACCGCTATGACAACGAGTACTTCAAAGAACCGGCGCCGTTGATCCCGGCAAAAGGCGCGCGGATCATGTCGCTCGCCGATCCGGCCAAAAAAATGTCCAAGTCCGACCCCGACAAAAACGGAGCGGTGGCGATCATCGACGATCCGAAGACCATCGAGAAAAAAATCAAGCGCGCGGTCACCGACTCCGGCTCGCGGATCACGTACGATGAAAACAACGCCGGCATCGCCAACCTTATGACGATCTACTCGGTGCTCACCGGCAAGTCCTATGACGAGATCGAAAAGGACTTCGAAGGCAAGCTTTACGGCCACCTGAAAGTGGGCTTGGCCGAGGTCGTGATCGAGACCCTGAAACCGGTCCAAGAGCGCCATAAAGAGCTGATGCACGACCGCGATCACCTGGCGGCGCTGATGAAAAAGGGCGCCGACAAGGCCCGGGAGCGCGCGGGGGCGACTTTACGCGATGTATATCGTCTGGCGGGCATCAGTTAGTTGGTTCACGCCTCTTGAAACAGCCGTAGGGACCTGCTAGATTGTGTCGCAAGTGTATTTTTTCGCTGACTCAGGCCTAGAGCATTTCGTTCTTTCCTCACGTGGCGGAACCCAAACCCTCGGAGGTTAATAATGGGCAAAAAACTCTACATCGGTAATCTACCTTACAGCATCAGCGAGCAAGACTTGCGTGATCCGTTCTCGGAATGCGGTACGGTGGAATCGGTAAAAATCATCACCGACCGCGAAACAGGTCGCAGCAAAGGTTTCGCTTTCGTCGAAATGTCTTCGGATGACGAAGCCGCGAAAGTGATCACGAACTTCAACGGCGCCACGATGGACGGCCGTCAAATGCGCATCAGCGAAGCTCGCCCGCAGGAGCCGCGCAGCGGTGGCGGCGGCGGCGGACCGCGCCGTTACTAGACCTGAAAAGAATAGTCGAATGAATGAAGCCGGCGTAAACTGACGCCGGCTTTTTTATTTCCTAGGGGGGAAATATGAAATCACTCGCCGTTCTCGCCGCTCTTTTCACATCCATGATCGCCGAAGCCCACATTTCCGCCTCGCCCAGCTTCGTGAGTTTCTATCAAGTCAACGTCGGCAGCTCGCAAACCAGATATGTGCGAATTTCCAACGACGGGCGCGAAGCCGTTCAGGTCTCTGTCGGCGGAGGATGCTTCGGCGATATCCAAACGATGAGCGCATGCAACCTGACCTTGGAACCGTTCCAATCCTGCTCGGTCACGGTGCGCTTCTCGCCCCGGCGCGAGGGCTATCAGAGCTGCAGCTTCTCGGCCAGCGGCAGCGACGGCAGCATCGCCACCGTCAACGTGAGCGGCCAAGGCGTCGATCTTTAGAGCATGAAAGCTTGGGCTCCCGTTATCGTCTTGGCGGCGCTTCTGGCGTGGTGGCTATGGCCGCGAACCATCGAGCGCCGGCCCTTCATAATACGCGCCCGGCGAAGCGCCT
>DAISHW010000075.1:3889-10111 GCA_036822295.1 Bdellovibrionales bacterium
CCGCCGGTGGCGGAATCCGTGGTCGAGCGCCCGCCCGAGCCCGCGGCGGCACCGGTGATCGTCGCTCCCGTGCCGGTTCCGCGGGCGACAAGCGGCGAACCGCCCCGTCCGCCCAAGGGAACGATCTCGTACCGGTTGGTGGACGGCCTGTTGATCAGCTACGGCGACGTCATGATCGGTAAACCGACCTCGGCCGACGTGGCGGAACAAGGCTTCGTGGCCCTGCCCAAGACGGGGCGCTGGCCGGGCAAAGAGATCGCCTATGCGCTTCACCAGGATCTGCAGAATCCTGAACGCGTGATGGCGGCGATCGCTTATTTCAACGAGAACACCGAAGTGCGTTTCGTGCCGCTCAAAGAAGGTCAAGCCGACTCGATCGTGTTCGCGCCGACGAACATCCCGCTTTGTTTAAGCTACGTCGGACGCGTCGGCGGACATCAGCCGATTTACTTGGACGATCGCTGCAGCGAGCGCGAGATCGTGCACGAAATCATGCATGCGCTCGGGTTCATTCACGAACACTCGCGTCCCGATCGCGACAACTACATCACCGTGCGCTGGAACAACATCGAACCCGATCGTCACTCGCAATTCGAAATCGCGCCCGAAGAGCTGAGCGGGCCGATGAAAGACCGGCCCTTCGACTACAATTCCATCATGATTTACGAAGACACGCTCTTCGGCCGGGTGCGCGGCGACATCACGCTCGAATCGCGCACCGATCAAAAGGTGAAGCCGGTTGAATTCGGACTCAGCCCCGAAGACCTGGAACGCCTGAAACGGCTCTATCGCTAGACGACTCCGCGAAGCATCCGCTCATCGAGCACAAGCCGGACGGTCTTTAAAAGATTGCGCACCGAAATCGGCTTTTGCACCAAAATGGCGTCGCTCTCGAGCTCGCCCTTGTGCACGACCGAATGATCGGTGTAGCCCGACATGAAAATCACTTTCAAACCGGGGGCGCGACGGCGAAAACTTTCGGACATCACGCGGCCGCTGACTTTCGGCAAAACGATGTCGGTCAGCAATAACGAAATATCATTCATCGGATCGCAGAAATGAATCTCGGCCTGCTCGCTCGAATGCGCGGTCAGTACTTTGTAGCCCGCGCTTCTCAGCGCGAGGGCGAAAGCCGCGCATAGCAGTTCGTCATCCTCTACCAACAAAATCGTTTCGTCGCCGGCGACATGCATTTTGTCCTGCATCACCGGCATGGCTTGTTCTTTGTCGTCGCGCACGGTCGGAAAATAACATTTCACCGAAGTGCCGTGTCCCGGCTCGCTATAGATCCAAATATGACCGTGCGATTGAGCGACGATCCCTTGCACCATCGACAAACCGAGCCCCGTGCCCTTTCCCTTGGGCTTCGTGGTGAAGAACGGCTCGAAAACGCGCGTGCGGATCTCGGCCGTCATTCCAACGCCAGTATCGCTCACGGACAACATCACATAAGGGCCGGGCGCGATCTCGGGGCGCGTGGAGCAATACTCGGCATCGAGCTCGATGTTCGCCGTCTCGACGATGACGGTGCCGCCGCCCGGCATGGCGTCGCGCGCGTTGAGGCAAAGATTCATTAGGATTTGATCGATCTGGCCGGCATCGACGCGAACATTGGAAATGTCTTCCGCCATATGCACGCGTAAGGCGATGCCGCCGCCCAGAATGCGTTCCACGGCTCTTTGCGAGTTCTTCACGATGTCGTTCATACTGTGCACGCGCAAATCGAGCACTTGCCGGCGGGCATAGGCCAACAGCTGGCGGGTAAGCTGGGTGGCTTGCGCGGTCGCTTCAAGAACCGAGCGCAAGGATTCGCGCGTGCCTTCGGACATATCGGCGTCATCTTGCAACGCCATTTCGGCGAACAAAGTGATCACGCCGAGTTTGTTGTTGAAATCGTGCGCGATACCGCCCGTCAGTCTTCCGACAGTCTCGATCTTCTGCGACTGCCAGTACTGCTCTTCTATCGATTTGCGCTGGCTCACGTCCACCGAGCGCACCAATATCCCGTAAGCGTGCGGCTCGATGAAGATATCGAACCAACATTTGGTGCCGTCCGGATATTCAAAAAGATTTTCCATGAAGCGGGGCTGACGCTCCTCCATCACCGAAGCCATGGTGCGAAAAACGTCGGTCTGATCGATGCCGGGATAGACTTCCGGCATTTTATTGCCGATCAAATCCTCGCGCACGACTTTACCGTGCTGAGCGGCGGCGGCGTTGACGTACAAATAACGCCAATCGCGATCCAGGACTTGAATACCCTCGTACATTTGATCAACGGTCAGTTTGAACAGCTGTTGTTGGTCTTCCACAATTTCCCCAAAACACTAAACTAAAATAGTTACGAGTGTCGGGACAACCGGTAAGGCGGGGCGTCGGGACTTAACAGCCGCCGTTCAATCCGCAGATGGTCAAGCGATGGACTTTGGCCATGCGGTTTAAGAAATCGTAACTCAACACGGAATCCAAACGCACATTGATGTTCAGGTGGCGAATGTCGCTGAGGGAATTCACGGCCACCAGAATCGCCTCTCGGCCGTCGTGGATGAACGCCGGACCGCCCGAATCCCCGTCACACAATACGCCGCCGTTTTTCGAGGTCGAAAGTATATGGTCGTCGTCCATGCCCACCACTTTGGTGGCGCCGACATGAAGCCCCCCGGGCTTGCCGCCTTTGGCGGTGCAACCAAAACCGGCAATCAACATCTTCGTGCCGTGCTTGATCCCGCGGCCGAGCTTCGCGATGATCGCTCCGGCGATGTTCGATTCGGTGACGGCCAAAGCGATGTCGTGACCGCGGTCGGTGCTCGACAGATACTTCACGTCATAGCGCCGCCCCATGTATTCGAAGTAAGGGTTCTCACGGGTGGCGCAGTGGGCGGCCGAGATGATCGTGCGCGGACCGATGATGGTTCCAGAGCAAACCCTTTCGCCCGAACGCAGCTTCACCACTTCTGGAAATAGAGTTGACTCTTGTCCGCCGATAACCGCGAAAGCCCCTTGAGCGCCGAAGCCCAAGGCCAGGATCAAAATCGTTCGGATGTGCATGGTCAAAGTCTACGCGAACGAGCGAAAAACGAAAGAATGGGAAAACTACCGTCTGGTTTTTCTCTTGATGAGCTTCATCTTTAGGGTCTCGGTCTTCTCATCGGCGAACGAGAACTCGCTCAAGATCGGCATACGCCCGGGAAAACCAGCCTTCAGTTCAGCGGAGCTGAGCTCACGAAATCGCGCTTCCAAGTCCAGAACTTCGGCGCCCACGAGCTGCAGATCGCGAAACCAGAAGTTCTGGGTTCCCCCGCGGCCGCCGCCGGCTTTTTTGAAACCCGTGCGGAAATCGCCGGCCTTGCCCGCCGATTTGCCCTGGTCGCCGAACACGATCGCGGGCCAGCTCGTCGGCGCGTTGAATTTCAGCGTGTGCGATTTGTCGCTTTGGATCGAGCCGACCATGAGCAGCTGGTTGAGCGGGCGAAAGAAGAACGTGTTCGCGTAAAGGTCGCCGGATTTCACTCTCTCGCGCAAAAGCAATTCCGGAGCCTCTGAGCACTCGTCGACGATCTGTCCGCGATCGGTCACGATGGCCACGCGATTCTGCTTCCACAGGAACGCGTGACGTCCCCGGTCGCCATCGAACGTTTTGAACCACGCCTTGCAAACTTTTACACCCTGGCGACGAGTCAGCAGCTCCGCGATCACCGTCAGAGCGTTCTCGCCCGATTTGCCGAATTCGACGTCTTGCAAGATCACCAGGTCCGCGTCGTTCATCACCAGCGCCAAGCGATCGAACTCCGAGTTTTTACGGTTCAGGCCGCCGAAGTTCCAAGACAGCACGCGAAGGTTCGGATCGGCAAGATGATCCGTAACGGTCTGGTGATCGCTTTCCATCTGCGCGGTTTCGTCTTCCGTCACCGCGGGCGGTACGTTTTCGACGATCTCGGGTCCGTTATCGGCCCACGACATCAACGCGAAAAGCGAGAGTGAAGCGATCATAAAAAATGGTACCAGTTGGCGCATGAAAACATATCGGAGTGACCCGTATCATTTTCAATATGATCACCCATAAGCCTGGACTATGGACAAGAATGCCCCTTGCCCCATGCATCAGGACCGTCAGCGCGAACCCATGAAAGCCGAGCCTGGTACGACGCTTGCTCGATTTATTCAACAGCAAAGGAGGTCCCACATGAAACAACTCGATTCCGCCGCGACCGCATCCGTCGAGCCCGAATCGGATTTGATTCCTTTTCCTTACGAGATTCGCTTCGACGACAGCGCTTCGTCACCGGCGACGCGCGATCTGATCGAGTCTCATCTCTCAGCGCTGCCGGGAATTTACCAGCGCATCACGCGCGCCCAGGTGGCCGTACGCATTCCGCACAAACATGGCGGCTTGCGCTTCTTCCACATTCACATCCAACTGGACGTGCCGGGCAAAAAGCTCATCGTTAGTCGGGAGCCCGAGGCGAACGAAGCGCATACGGACATTCGCCTGGCCGTAAAAGACGCGTTCGGTAAGCTCGAGCATCAGCTCGAAGTTTTCGCCAAGCTCAAGAAGAACCGCTACAAATTTTGAGTTAGAAAGTCAAAAGCGTGGCGCCGTACGTAAGTCCGCCGCCAAACGCCGTCATCAACACCCGTTGCCCGCGCTGGATGCGCCCGGCGCGGACGGCTTCGTCGAAGGCCACCGGAATCGTGGCCGAAGAAATATTCCCGGTCCGTTGAATGTTCACGATCGCCTTTTCGGGCGGAACTCCCACCGCTTCGCCGACCGCTTCGATGATGCGAATATTCGCCTGGTGCGGGATCAGCCAATCCACGTCCCCCGCAGTCAAGCCGTTCTTTTTCAAAACCGTGTTGCAGCTTTCGGTCATGGCCCGAACCGCGGATTTGAAAATCTCGCGACCGCGCATGTAAACGTAAGGCAATTCCACGTGCGTGACGCCCGCGAAGGGGTCGTCCGGCCTGTGCGCCTTCAAAGTCAAAAGTTCGCCGAGTTGCCCGTTGGCGCGAAGATCGAAACCTTGAAAGCCCGATGCGCCGCCTTCGCTCGCGCGCAGGATCACCGCGCCCGCGCCGTCGCCGAACAGAATGCAGGTTTCGCGTTGGCGATAGTCGACGATCGAGGAAAGCTTCTCGGCGCCGATCACCAGCGCGGTCTTCACTTGCCCCGATCTGATCATGCCGTCGGCCACGCTCAACGCATAAACAAATCCTGTACAGGCCGCGGAAATGTCGAAAGCCATGATCGGACCGCAACCGAGCTTCGCTTGCAGCGTACACGCGGCGCTCGGCATCGGCTGATCCGCGGTCACCGTGGCGAACACGATCATGTCGATGTCTTTGGCTTCAAGCCCCGCGCTCTCGAGCGCGCGCCGGGCGGCGATGAGCGCCATGTCCGACGTACGCTCTTGCGGACTCGACAAACGGCGCTCCGAAATTCCGGTGCGTTCGCGGATCCAAGTGTCCGACGTATCCACCATTTTTTCCAGATCCTGATTGGTGAGAACACGCTCAGGCAGATACGATCCCGTGCCGACGATTTTCGACTGAATGGACATGACGCGGATGATATATCCGCCCCAAAGGCTCGTCAACCGGCCCCCTCTTCCTGGAGCTTCCCCGCGCCTCGGCATCGATTTTACGCCGTTCATGGGCGATTTCTCGTTCGAGTTTCAAGTAGCTGGCCCACCGGGTCGGATCCAGCGCACCGCCTTGCAGCGATACGCCCGGTAAAATCGAGATTTTCCTGATACCCTTGGGTTATGGATCCAGCCCGCTTTCGCAGCGAAGTCATGTTTAAAGCCGTCCGCAGTCGCGGTCCCGGCGGACAGAACGTCAACAAGGTTTCTTCCGCGGCTCTTTTGTCGTGGGACTACCGGCACTCCCGTCTCTTGTCCGAAGAGGAAAAAAATCGCCTGGCCGTGAAGGCCGCAAACCACATTTCCGGCGAAGGCCTGCTGCAATTGCGCAGCGATGAGTTTCGCGATCTGGAACGCAACAAAGCTCGTTGCCTAGAGAAGCTCTCGAGGATCGTGAAAGCGGCGTTGTTCATCCCGAAGAAGCGCAAAGCCACGAAACCCACCCGATCGTCACAAGCGCGCCGGGTGGAAAGCAAAACCAAGCGCGGCGAGGTCAAGAAACTTCGTCGGAAGGTTTGGGACTAGTGTCGGCGATCAGTTTCTTCATCTTGAAGAGCAAGAGCAACCCCGGAATCGCGATCAC
>DAISHW010000076.1:0-10095 GCA_036822295.1 Bdellovibrionales bacterium
GTGCCTGTCCTCACTAGGATGACTCGGCGTGATCAACAGTTAAAAATTTTGGGGCAGTTACCTTCGTAAATTGGAGCGGAAGACCCCATGTCTTCCGCTATCGCTACCAACATGAATGATATCGGTCAGTTAAGTCAACGCTTGTCTGGGATAGGTCCCCAGACAAGCCAAAACAATCCGTAAATACTTGAAAACACAGCCTTTCTGGACATTTCTCACCATTTCCGCTCACGCGACCTCCGGTAAGTTGTATGCCTTAGAAATCTGCTCAAGTACCGTTTGCTCTCTCGGCACGAAAAGTTCGCCCAAACCTTCGGTTTTGCTCTTTTCGGTGATACCCGCGAGACGAACATAAATTCTGAACGTCTTCAGGTTCGACCAGCCACCAATCGCCATGATCGTCGCTTGATCGACTCCCATTGCGAGTAAGTGCGTGGCAAAGCAAGCTCGAAGCGTGTGGAAGCGTACCGAAGTAATTCCAATCTCATCGCAGAAAGCTCGGAGAACCGCCGCCTGTTCGCTTCGCTCCCACTCTCTAAAGCGAGGGAACAGAAACGGACTCTCGGGGTTCTGACTCATCAGCTCCTCAACAATGGGCCGTAAGGCCGAGTTGATCGGAGCCGTTCGCCAGTATCCGGCTTTTGTGGATTTGGCGCACTTGTTCACCCAATCCCAAGACTCTTTTACGCGAATCAAGCCCTCCTTCAAAAAGACATTATCCTTTCTCAGGGCATAGAGTTCGCTCGACCGCATCCCAGTCATCAGGGCCGTGGCCCAGACCGGATACCAAGCGTGGTCACGCTTCTTGGCTTCGTGCAGAAGTAGCTGCACTTCGCTCACGGTCAGAATCTCGTCGTTATCACCATCCGTAAGATCGAATGGAACACCGTGGACCGGACCTTTCGCATCCTTTGGAACAAATCCTTCGAGTTCCGCGTAACGGAACACGAGATTGATCGTCGTCTTGAGTTTGCGAATCGTCGAGGGCCGCAAATCCTCGCTGATGCAATTCATCAGCAAGTCTTTGCCGTCCTTGATGGAAAGCTCCTTGCAGGGCTTTTCCATCCAATCCTTCGTCCACACATTCAAGAGCGACATACTATTGATGATGGACTTGTCTGAGATCGGCTTTAGCGTCGCGGGATTTCGCTTGAGCTTGCGGGCCTCAAGCTCCCACCTCGTCACGAGGACTTTCCAATGGGAACCGCGTCCATCTAAAGCTTTCAATTTTTCGGCCGCTTTGCGGATCAGAACCTTTTCGGCCCTTTCCGCAGCTTCTTTGGTTTCACAGGTCTTATACACTTGCACATGGTTATCAGTCGTCTCACTTCGGAGATGGACATAGGCTTCCCAGCCTATGAACGCCTTCGTCTTTCGGTGAAACTTTTCTCGAACACACATCAAAATCCTCCGTTCATTACAGAGGACTCAATCAGGGCGTCGATCTCCGACCGCTTCAGATAAACCGTGCGACCCATTCGGTACGCACGAAGAACCTTTCGGCAAATCAGAATTCTGATTGCGTTTTCAGACCTACTCAAATACCTCGCGGCATTTTTAACCGTCATCCATATTGAGTTTTCAAAGAGCTTGTTGTCAGCTTCCGCACTCTGAGAGTCGGAAACGAGTGATTTCTCACGCTTCATAATTTAATTCCTCCGAGTGAAATTTGCAAAGAAAAATGAGGAAATCGGCGTGCGCGCTAAGGCGCGCTACGCTCCGATTTTCCCTCTGAAACTGCTGCATTTTCGGACTCGGATTTGCTGCTTTTTTCAGTCAGCAAAAGGCCCAAAAATTCGTCCTTGGATATGGGTCCGAATTTTTTGACGTGCTCGCGGTATCGCATCTCTAAACGATCTGAGTTGGATAGCGAACCATGCTGCAACTGCTGGAGGTGTTCGGGACGAACGAGGGTCAGCAAGAGCGATAAGAGCTGGTCGGCCCGCACTTTGCGCCCGAAAGACTTCTTGTTCGCTTTAGCCAACTCGCCGAGGAACCGCTTTCTCGTCTCGGGTTTCACCCTGAGACTCGAAGCGGTCGCGGCTTTTTTCACCGATTTCTGCGCGTTTTGGTTTTCCATAAAAAGGTCCTCCTTTTTCTGAAAAACCTCCTCGCCTTTGTGGTGGTAGGAAGAGGTCTTAGTTTGTTTTTTGCGCCTCGGCTCACGCCGTAGGCGATTCGTTATCTAAAATCCGATGTCAGGGCCGTGTCCGTGATCCTTTCCGAGTTCGCCCAGGTGGAATGGTTTGACCTCGATGTTGAACGGATCAAGGCGACGCTTCACTTCGTGAAACGTCTGCCTTTCTCGCTCACGGCGGTCCGCCTTCGCGGACTGCGCCAGGTGAACCTCCGTAACGTGCGTATTGAGCGCCAGAAACTCGTTGAGCTTTCGATCCGAATCCATCTCGCTAAAGAACACTAAGACGTTTGCTGTCGCTATCGAATGGCTTCGAGTTTGCGCCTTAAAGAGCGCAAACTCGAAGGGGTTCGGGAACACGATGAGCTTGTTCGATTTGCTTGCGGACTCGTGAAAAACGCTCATAGGGTTTCCTCGCGGATTCTACATAGACAGCTTCGATGTCGAGATGGGACTGTAAAAGGAGTTGCACGCCCTCCATCGACTTTATATTGTCGTCCGCGATTAGAATTTTATAGTTCAAGGTTTTCTCCTTTCCCGTACTCGCGGGACAAACTGTCCAATACGCAAGCACTGTGCCAGACGCCAAAACGCTGCAAACCGTTGACTAAACTACTTTTGATAACCTCCTGTCCCACCAGCGGGACAGCGTATCGACGGTTTTCATTTACTCGAAATCTAAGTGCCTGAATTTTCGTCTTCAGGCTGGAGCGCGCCTGTCCCACGCATGGGACAAACGAAAGGATGGGGGATCTGGAGAAGCCTTTGGTGCCGGAATAATCGCTATTCTGTGGTGTTTCGCTGTCCCAATGCTGGGACAACTCGACAGTCCTTTTAGTCCTTACCCCGGCTAACTTATAGCATCAAGTGTGCTTAAATTAAAGACAAATCGCTTTAGTCATACGAAAGATGTTTATTTGATTTAGACTTGCGGGTCTGAGACGCGGGATAGGGAGACCAGGAAAAAACTACATGATTGGTTTAGCTATCGGTGTCGTTTTGGCCGCAAATCAGCTTTCCCAAGCATGGCATGATCGACCACCGCCAGACAGTTTATGAACTCACGCCAGCACCTATCGAATTTTATGGGCGATTCTTGCGGTAGATCGAGGGCGCCCCAGGAGTCGCTCAAGCTCGTCGTATCCGTCGCTTGAGCGGTTTTGTGAAACGAGGAAGGGATAGCGGTTTGTCGAATTTTGAATGTCGAAACAATCGCTTCCGCAAGGGTCTTCGGGTCGCAGCTTGGGAAAATGAGGGGCATATCGTAAATGTCTTTGGCCCTGGAGCTACCTGCGCCGCGAGAGATCAAAGCTTCCAGCTTCTCGGCGAAGATGTACTCCAGTGGGTAGATAGACCACGACACGGGTTTGTCCGCAGCGATCATCGCAGGCATCATCGTTTTTGGCGGAACTTCTTCGAGCGCGTCTCCGAATCCGATGTCTAAGTGAAGGCGCGAAAGTTTTTTGATCTTCGCTTTCTCCTTCGGGGGATCACCAATTTGAAAGGCACAACTGAACCGGTAGCCACCGTAAGGTCCTTGGTTCTTCAGATCCTCGACCTCCACATCCCCAAACCAAAATCCATCGTGAAGATCAACTTTCAATGCCTGCTGAACCATGTTGACGATGTTCTCTCTGGAGATGTCCAGCGCAAGCGCGTCGATGTCACGCGTGAATCGTGATGTGTTGATCGTCTTGAGGAGAACGAAACCTCCTTTGAAGACCAAGTGCCTGGGCAATTCAGCGTGCCGTTCGAGTCGCGCAACCACGCGCTCAAGTGCGACGACGATACGCAGTTCGTTGATCGTATAGTTCGGGAGCTCATTTTCGAGCTTTTTGAGCGCGGCTTTGACTGCGGTTGCTTGGGTTATCCTGTTCAAGTCAGCACCTTGATATAAGGGAGAAGCCTGTGTAGAACGTCTAGCTTTTCTGCCATGTCCGTTAGTTTCGCAATCGTGGTTTTCTTCGCTTCGAGGGCGGAGCGAAGTGCCTCAATGCCTGGGCGCTCACCATGGCGAAACCGGCTCGTCAAACACTCCACAATGGTCCGCTCTAGATTGGTGACTGAATATCCGTCGTGGTGCTCGACTCCAATTTTCCAAAAAGGATAGACCGAGCGGTAGAGTTGCAACTTTTTGTCTTGGGTTCTCTTGCTTTGAGGGACCATGATCCAAGTCTTTTTGGGGATCAGATCCGTTAGGTGATGGAATGACAAAGCTGACAACAGACAGATTGCGGAAGGTTTACCGACCCGCAGGGTCGCCACTCGAAAAAGCTCCTCTTCATTGAGATCAATTCCTGCTGAGTGATAGACTCCGCGTGAGATTTGCTCCACCGCTCCGGCTTCGACGAGCTGCTTGAGATGGTAAAAACTGAAACCAGCCTCAAGAAACTGGCTCGTCGTGAAAGTCTTATTTTGAAACTTGGTTGGCAAATCGCGCATTTCAATAACATGACACGAGAATTTTCTGATGTCAAGTTGTTAAAATACGACAAATACATGATATTGTTCGGATAATGTCGTTTTTAATCAAGTATGCGGCTCTAAATGTCTTCGATGGGTTCAGATCATTTTCTCGCCGTCTTTCTGCGCTGTCTTTTAGCCTGATGCCGTTTTCCTCGTGCCTTCTTTACGCCTTGTGTGGTTTTTCGTGTCTTGGTTTTTTTCTTGCCGGCAACCGCGCGTGCCGGCGTCGGGGTGCCCATCGAAGCGGTGTCTGTTTGCGGAATATCTGCCTTCGGCGGAGCTTCTTGAGCCGACTTCTTTACGGGCTCTTCGAGAACTTTCGTCACCCAAGTCAGCGCAATTTTTCGCCATGACAACTGCGTGAGTCGTTTTCCAGAAGACTTAGGAATCGGTATAAAGGAGAGGGCTCCCGCTAGAGTCCCCCTGAGATCCACCTTATTTTTGTGTTGAGTTGTGGCCTGTTTAAGAACCTCTCCAACGAATTCTCCGACCCACATCTCGATCTCCATTAGTTCCGAAAGAAGTTGAGAAGTTGACTTGTCAGAATTCCTGACAACCTCAAGCGCGAGGCTTTGAGCCAAAATATTCTTCATCAGCCTCGACTCGATTTGGCGCAAACTTGGCGCTGACTTCCTTCGGCGAGTATCAGACTCCGCCGTAAACCATGCTCTTTCAATTGCTCTCATCATTTTTCCTCCGGCTCTTGCACTGGCGACTGGTCCGCACTGCTAATTACCTCGGTTATTTCTTTGAGAAGCCCGGCCATATTAGTCTTTGAGAAGACCTTGCGAGAAGGCGACAACTGCTGAAGCTGATCCGGACTTGACGTGAAGAACACCAGAGGGGTTCTTTGATGATATTCCGCCATGAAACAATGAAGCCAAAAACCATTTCCGCCCATCAGGTCCAAGTCACTGACCACGAGATCAAATTTGTGTTTTGCAAGTTCCACCGCGGCCTTCATGCCCGATTGCGATTCCCGAATTTGAGCTTCCGGGATTGTCTTCTCAATACCACATCGAATCATCAATCTTGCATCATCCATGTCGTCAACAACGAGGATACGCTTTCCCGGATCGGCGTCTGAGTTTGTCTGGTTGAAGGTCTCCATTTTATTCTCTCCTTACCTTGCTGACTTTCATGGCAGCGGAAAGTCAGTTCGCATATTCGTCCAAGTAACATCGTTTCCGATAATCGGAATTTCCGATTTTGGGAAATTCACACGCGTCCCTTTACGCTTTAGCAAAGCCCGGGGGTTCGCTACGAAAAAGACACAACACACAAAGGATTACAAAAGGCTCCTTCAGGAGCTGAGAGCGGCTAGAATCGCCGCAGGCTACACCCAAAAGAAAGCTGCACGGGCTCTAGGTAAACATCCGCCATTCATCTCCAAGATCGAAAGTGCTGAGAGGCGAATAGACGTAGTTGAACTCATCGTCCTCTGCGGCCTTTACGACGTGAAGATCATGCGGCTGCTTCGGAAGGCGGGACTAGACTAACGGCCAGTTGCGTTCCGCAGTAGCACAACAGGGGATAAATCTCCTGATTTCCACCATCATTCTTTCGCCGCGCCGAGAATAAACCAATTTAGGTTCGCCCACAACTGTGGACGCTCGATTTTTTCTTGACTCGTACACTAGCGTGGACGAGGGAACTTTGGGAAAAAAGAGAAAATCAAAGAATAATGAAGATTTGCGGCGCTTTGGCAAACATCTTGGAACACTGATTCTTCAACAAGGTTATTCGTCGCCTTACGACTTTTGGATTCAAAAAGCCGGAGAGGATCTTTCTAGAGCAAGTCTTAACTATCTCATCGCCGGGAAGCGGGAGCCAAAGCTGTTAACATTACTCTTGTTGGCCGAGCTTCTCGAAGTGTCTCCCGCTGACCTGTTGGAATTCTAATGATTTTGCGGCCGCCCGGCGTTGCATTGACTCCCTTGCTTATTTTGAAGGCATGGATTGAAGCTCTGCGGTAAATCCAGTTGTTGGGCCTCAACGGAAGCGGCAAAAGCTCCCGAACCTATTGAGCAAAGGGCCGGAATCACACCTTCCGAAAAGTTTCGATTTGAGCCGCGAACTCGCAGGTGTTCGGATTTGCTTGCCAATTTTCCGAGCCCAGACTAACGTAAGGCTACGGTGAGAAATTTTAGATTCCTTATTTCTACTTTGCTTCTTCTGACGTTCGCTTTCGCGCTCGGGGAAGAGGCATTTGGAAATGCACGGCATCTCGTTGGTTGCCAAAATGGATTCTCCATTTCATCTGAATCCGGCCACGATGAATCTGCTTATCAGCAGAACTGTGGTGAACCAGGAAAAGAACACCAGTCTCAAAAGTGCAGCGATCCTTGTCACGTTGGGCAAAGCCATTTTGGTCACAGCTCCTTTCTGAGCACGAATTCAGTTCTAAGTTATCCGGCTTTTGAATTGTCCACCTCGAAGTGTTCGATTTCGCAACTCATGGTTGAAGGTCCCACCCTCGAAGGACCTCGCCGCCCCCCGCGCCACGCTTAAATTCTAGTCTCTATTCGCCCGCGCTGAATCTTTAAGAACGAATCTCCTTCGTTGCACTCAAAGTTCATCGTGCTGCGAGTTTTACGCTCATTTCACCCACAAACTGCTCTGAGGTTTTGCATGAAACGATCCTTATTCGTGATGTTATTTTTGTGCTCGGTGGGCTCGACGGCTTTCGCCGAACCAAAATGCACGTCTCCCAGCACCTACAGCGACTTGATCGCGTGTGCCGAACTGCGCTCCCCAGAGGTTCAGGCCGCCCAGTTGGAAGTTGATCGCTCAAAGGCGCTTATTGATGCCGCCGGCCAGTGGCGTAACCCTGAACTTTCCGCCGAGACGTTTCAAGGAAAGGTCGGAGGACAAAACCAGGGCGAAACCGATATCTCACTCGCTGTGCCGATCGAGCTCGGCGGAAAAATTTCGGCCCGTAAGGATGTGGCAAGAGGCGGATTGAGCTTCGCCGAAGCAAAACTCTATGAGTCGCGTGCCAAAGTCCGCTCGCAGATCCTTCTCAAGCTCCATCGACTTAGACAAGTTGCTCACGAACAAGAAATTGCAGAAGAGGCGATTCAAACTTTCACGAAGCTGATTGGGCAATACTCAAAACGGCCCGGCCTCTCTCCTGAGCAACAGATTTCTTTTTCCGTCTACCAACTCTCAAAGAGTGAATACGAGCTCAAAAGATCGGCCACCGCAGAAGAAATAGTGGGGCTCGATGCTTACCTCAAACTCAACTTAGGGGTGGGTGCGGATCAAGCGCGCGCGGTCCTACCTTTGAGCCCGAAGACTTGGCCTAAGATCGGCCCCACGGGAAATCCTCGGCCTTCGCCTCGACAGCAGATCCTCCAGGCAGAACTCGACACCGCGAAGGCGGAGCTCTCGCTCGCACAGAGCGAAGCGTGGCCGACTTTAACCGTTGGCCCGTCAATGAAAATGCAAACGGAAGCGGGTCAGTCCAATAATTTGATGGGTGTCAATGTCAGCCTCCCTTTGCCGCTTTTTAACGTCAACGGCGGCGCTAGAGCCGCAGCCGCTGCGGGCGTAAAACTCAACGAAACTCGGCGAGAGCTTGGGCTTCGAGAGCAAACTCTTCGCCGCGAAGAGCTTCGCAAAGTGTATGAGCAGTCAGTTCAGTCTATGACGACGAGTCTTTCCCACGAAGACATCGAAAAAAGACATCGCGATGCTGAAAAGCTGTTCACAAAAGGAGTCGTCCCCAGCGCGCTCGTGATCGAGGCGCATCGAACTTCGTTTGAGTTGGAAAAAACGAGACATGAACGTGAATTGCGCGCAATCGAAGCTCTTCTCGATCTGTACGCAATCGACGGAAACATCCTGGAGGTCAATCTATGAGCCGCATTCATCTGTTACTCCTGACACTTTCCCTTTTGGTTTACGGCGCGAGTTACGCATCCGATGACCACGGGGCCGGCGAAAAGAATCATAAAGAAGAAGGGCACGCAAAAAACGACGGCCACAATCACGAAGAGGGTGAGGAAGAAGAAGGCGGTGGCAGCGTGGGTCCCGAGAAAGGAATCACGGAGTTCAGCGAGCGCAACGGCTTCAAGCTCTCGCCGGAAGCTTTGAAGAATTTCGATCTAAAGTATCTCAAATTAAATGGCGACGGACCTTGGCCGATTCCAAAAGCGGCTCTTGTTCACTCCGGTGAAGAGACAAATCTTTTCCGAAAGAGAAGCGGTTTTTTTAAGCGCATTGATTTTGAGACCAGTAAAAACACTGGAAACCAACTGACGGTCGATTCAGACGATCTTCGAGATGGCGATGAAGTCGTAATTGTGGGCCTCGGATTTTTAAGAATTGCAGAACTTGCCGCGACAGGTGGCGTTGCCCACGGGCATTCGCACTAAGGGATAAAACATGATTAACAAGATCATTCATTTTTCAGTCTATAACCGAGGAATCGTACTTCTGCTCACCGTCGCAATGGCGATTGCGGGAGTCATTTCCTTCCAAACTTTGCCCATTGATGCCGTTCCTGACATCACCAACAATCAGGTGCAGGTCAACACAGTCATTGAAGGGCTTGCGCCCGAGGAAATTGAGCGGACGATCACATTCCCGGTTGAAAGTTCGATGCGCGGGATTGCAGGCGTCCTTCAGGTTCGCTCCATTACGCGTTTTGGTCTTTCGCAAGTTACCGTCGTCTTTAAGGATGGCATCGACATCTACCGTGCCCGGCAGATGGTCTCAGAGCGTCTTCAAGGGGTATTGCCTGATCTGCCCAAAGGTGCAGAAGCGCGCTTAGGCCCCGTTTCAACGGGACTCGGGGAAATCTACCAGTACACGCTCGACGTGACGAATCCTTCCCAAGATCCGAACGAGCGTCTGAAACAACTTATGGACGTCAAAGCGATGCAGGACTGGTTCATCAAGCCTCGGCTGATGACCGTCGAGGGTGTCGCCGAGATCAATACAACCGGCGGATATGAACGCCAGTATCACGTTCAACCTGACGTTAAAAAGATGTCTTCGTTCGGTATTCACTTCGAGGAGATTACGAGCGCCTTGGAAAAGGCCAACAAGAACGTCGGCGGAGGCTATATCTCGCAAACTGCCGAACAGTTCTTGGTGCAGGGAGTGGGTCTTTTCAAATCTCCCGCGGATATTGAAAAGGTCCCCGTGAAACAACTTGATTCCTTCCGCGTACTCAAGCTCGGAGAAATCGCAAAAGTTGGCCTAGGTAAAGAGCTACGAACCGGCGCCGCGACCGTCAATGGTAACGAGACCGTACTTGGAACGGTCATGATGCTCCTTGGAGAAAATAGCCGGACGGTTTCTTTGCGGGTTAAAGAGCGCATGGACGAGATCACCAAGACTCTTCCCGAAGGCTACGTTTTGACCACTGTCTACAACCGATCCGATCTCGTGAACGCCACGCTTGGAACTGTGGAGCACAACTTGGCGATGGGCGCGACCCTTGTCATCGTGATCCTGTTCCTACTTATCGGAAACGTCCGTGC
>DAISHW010000077.1:0-10083 GCA_036822295.1 Bdellovibrionales bacterium
CTCTTCAAAGAGGGCAAGATCATTCAGATAGAAGCGAATGCCGATATTAATTTTCAGTCTCGGTACTTGAACGCGCAATACACACCGCTAACAGTAAAGGGGTTTTCCGTTGTGCGGAACGAGGCGAACCCGGACGTTGATCTTTATGCTGTGGAAGAAAAGGCATTTTTATTTCAGACAGGGTATGAGCTGTTCAACGACTTTTATGCAGGCGTGCAGACCCGTTTTGTAGATCGCAAGTTTATTCGGAAAAGGTTCAAGTTAGTTTCGCTTGGCACTGAAGAGGGAAAAGACTTTATTAAACCAAAAGAGCAAACGGCCACTTACGTCGAACCCGGCTTTACTTACTTTTTGGGAAAACAATGGAAACCGCGAGTCTCCCTATTTGTAGCGAACACCGGTTTTGTTTCTCAAAAGTATGATGATTTGAAAACTCCCGTCGAAGCGCAGCTTGGCTTTGGGTTTGCGCCTCCCGTTGGTTGGGGCGACTTAGAGATTAGCCTTGAATATAGGTCGATGACTTATGAAGAAAATGATCTTCAAAAAATTCGCCTCGGCTCCCTTTACAAATTTGGTTCAATGTATCTAACGGGCGGGATCGATGCGAATGGCGTTTCTGGGGGTGTTTTTTACGGGCTTGATAAAATAAACGCTGGAGTCATGTACTCCACCACCAGATACGTGAATGAAGATGAAAACTATTTTACACAGACAGTCTATGTGCAATTGGGCTGGCAGATTTAATTCCGCGATGATCATTTTGCTGTCGCTACTGATTTGCGGTCGCGGCTTTGCTGCTGACGACATTAAAGTGAACGAAGAAAGCGTTCGCTGGGAACAGTATGCCAAGGAGATCGAGCGACAAGAGCGACGAGACTACCGCAATGGTCTTTCCTACATAATCAGTGGATCTTTGGCATTGGGTGGCGGCATCTGGGGAGCGAACATAACCGACGACAATATCGAAAAAGGAATTTATACGGTCTTTCAAACAATCGGGATCGCATCCGTGGGTTATGGTGCATATGTTTGGAAGATCGGCGGCGAAGAAAGAAATCTTTATGCGACATTGAGCAATGCACGTCTCACCCCCGAACAAAAAACTATTTTCCTGCGGAGTTACTATGCGCAGAAAAAAGAATCTGAAAAGCGTGAGAGGTATATTAAAGCCATTACCCACGGACTGATCGCTGGACTCAATTTCTACAATGCCTCTCAACAAAAGCAGGATAGCATTAAGAGCGGATTATATTTCATTGGCGGAGTAAATTTGCTTGCGGCAATTTCATTTACTTTTGAGTTTTAATAATTTGCTGTGGTGTTTGTAAACGGCCCGGGTTGCGCCGAGAGGGGCAACGTAGGGATCGTCCCCGAAAATGCGACCGCGGGCGAACTAAGGCCGTTTAAATGTGCACGGTCCGCCTTATGAGAGCCATGTAATCAGGGATTTATTAAAAATTACGAATGGTATTATTAAAATCACCGCCCCCGTCTCGGTGAGCTAGTGAGCCGCAGCGGAGAAAACCGAATCGCAATAACACCTCTTCCTCCGCCCCTTCAAATATCCAGTCCCGCGCGGCTTCGGACACCACCTTGTAATTCCTCTAGATGTTCGGCGTTTGATCCAGAACGTTCACGAACAAAAATATAATGATCCCGAATAAATTTATAAATATATGAATTTATAGATGAATTAATAAAATACAGTATCGATTTTCATAGCCCGCCGAACAATTCGTTCACGAACAGCTGTTCGGCCAATTGCCTGGTGCGGTGCGTTCATATACAACCCCCGCACATGATTCAAAACTACTTTCCCGACGACCCCAGAGTGTACCTGCGCGAAGAGCTCCAGATGCGCAAACGCCGCCGCGCAAGCTACTCGCTCCGCGCGTTCGCGCGCGACCTGTCGATGAGCCCCTCGAGCCTGTGCGAATTCCTGGCCGGCCGACAGGGCCTTTCAAAAGACCGAGTCACCGGAATCTCGAGGCGCCTGAATCTTTCCAACGACCAGATGGAGCATTTCTGGAACCTGGTCGAAGCGCAATTCGGCCGCTCGAGCCAGGCCAAGAGAATCGCGGGCGTCAAAGCCAACCAACGCGCCAAGAACAGCCACAACCGGCTCACGCTCGAGCGCTTTCAACTCATCAGCGAATGGCATCACTTCGTCATCCTGGAGATCTTGGGCCTTGACGGCAAACCGTACGACCTGAAAGACATCGCGGAAATTCTGGATCTGCCCATCCCGACGATCCGAAACTCCATCCGCCGCATGCAAACGCTCGATCTGGTCGAAGAGATCACCACCGACACCAACACCACCTACCGCGTGAAATCGAATCTTTCGGTCACGGGTGACGAGGGCGAAAACCCCGCCATCAAACTCGCGCATCAAGAGATGCTCGGCGTACACGCGCGCGCGGTGGATTCAAAGTCGGTGAATGACCGACAGAGCATCTCGGTCGTTTGCTCGATCAATCAAAAAGATTGGCTCGAGTTCCGCCGCGAACTCAAAGAGGTCGTCTTCTCGGTCATCAGCCGCTTCGCCGAAAACACCGACCCCAAAGACCAAGTCGTCATGTACTCCATGCAGGCCGTGACGCTGCTGCCGCAAAACAAAAAGGAAATCGCGCCATGAAACTCGCGCTGCTTCCCGCCCTTACGCTCCTTCTGATCGCGCAATCCTCTTCGGCCGGCATCCGCATCATCGGTGGAGGCGGCATCGGCGAAATGAAAGCGCTGACCTTTATGAGCCGCCTGGACCAGATCATATCCCCATGCTTTAAAACGCCCGAGCTCTGCGGACTGTCGCTGGAAATCGCCGAAGACCTGAAACATTCGGGCCTGCCCTGGGCGAAGAAGATGCAAGTCGAGTTCTTCAGCGATCCGGATCTGAGCCAGAAGTCCCGTTGGCAACCGCCGGACCCGACGGTTTATGTGAACAGTCGCCTGCTCTACGACGGCGACATTCCCAAGCCGAGTGACGAAATCGCCGCCGCCATGTTGGATATATGGCTCACGGCCCATACGACCACGGGCCGGTTCGGCGACACCGCGGCTCTCGCGCACCGGATCATGCGCGGGATGAAGCTCGCCGAAACCGAGAGCGAATTCGGTAATCTCAAAGTGCATACCATGAACTTGAACGCCACTCTGAGCGAGCGTCAGGAAGCTTTCTTGGCCATCGAGTACCCGGAAGGCACAAAAGACATAACGGCCTTGCTGCGACAGGTTCTTGAGGATCACCACAAACTCGTGGGCCGCGTCCTTGAAATCACCCAAGTCACCCGCGAGGGCGGGTTCTTCGCCGCGCGGGCCCGCTTTCACGACGACAGATCTGAAATGGCGGCGAGATTCGCCTTCCAAGTTCCCGAGCAGGCCGCGCTGGAGCCACGCTTTCGGATTTCCGGTCTTGAATTCGTCAAATCGATTCGGGCCGGCGGTCCCTGCGCGAAAGCGGTTCTTGGGGAATGAGATTAAGCCACAGGCTCCTTATTCTCGCGTTCGTCGTGACCGCGCCGCTCGCGCGGGCCGCCGATCGCCGCGCGCTCGTCGAGACCGCCTACCGGATGCTGCCGATCACGCTGCGCTACGCGGTGGAGGTCAAGGAGCTGCCCCCGACTTGGACGGAGCTCGATAAAAAAATCCTTGCTCGCGTCAACACGGTGGCGAGCTGGAATCCCCCGCTCGCGTTTTCAGACCGGCCGCAGGATTTCCGCCTGCTACCGCATGAACCCACCCGGCTCATGCGCTACGAAGACGGCACGGTCCACGTGAACCTAGAACTTCTAAATCGCGACGATCTGGATCTGGAGTTGCCGACCCTTTTCAAGCTCCTTTTTCACGAGCTCGGCCACGCGATCGGAGTTCCCAATTGGGGCGAGCGCGACCATACGGCGCAGCACTTCGAAAATCTGCTCAGACCTTACACTCGCACCCAGAAAATCGGCGCGGGCGAGATCGTGACCTTTTCCCTGCCCATCGAAAAGATCGAAACGATGCTCGGCGCCGATTGGAAACGCACGTCGATGCCGACCACCGCCGTGTTCTTCGCCACTCAAGGGCACTACTTCGATCTGACCGAGTCGGTCGAATCCGCCGCGCGCGATATTTTGAATATGGCGCGGCCCTTGTCGTCCGAATTCAATCGCGTCGCCTACGGAATCGGCACCAATTTCGGAAAAATTCCAGCGGCGCTCATGGAAGCCCTTATGACATCCCCGCAGCTCTACGGTCTCATTCGCGCCCTGACGGGGGAAAATCCGGAATTTGATTTCAAAGTTCAAGAGTCCCTGCGACGGTTGCGTTTCGAACTGCACGAATTGCGCACTCTCGAAGTCGCCAGCATCGAAGCCACCGAGCTCGAAGACTCCTACTTCGTCCATCTCAAAGCGGCGTTCCGCACCTCGCGCACCGCCAAAAACATCCGCGTGAATTTCGGCAACGTTCAGGAAAATGCCGAAATGACCTTGCCGCTGTCGATCCACATGGCCCTGCCTCGCGCGCCGGAAAAGCTCCTCGAGAGGGCGCGAATTCAAGTCACTCCGCGCGCGCGCTCGAACTACGCCACCGAAGCCCGAGTTTCCGGCCTTATCCGGGCGGCCGGCGAAGGCGGAGTGTCGCAGTTCAGCGTCGACCTACCGCTCGGCACGCCCGAGAAAATCATGCTCGCGGTTCAATCGGGCGCCGGGTACATACACGTTCCACTCTCGTCGACCGAGAACACGAGGAACTCGCTCCGCGCGCGCTTCGCGGTCCCGCCGTCGATTCGCAATTCTCCGCGCGCCTTGCTCGTGGAAGCGGTGCTGATCGACAATACCGATTTAGTCGAGCTCGATCGGGTGGTCCAGCTCTCGCCCGAGACCAGCCGTTTGGGTATGCCCGACCCGCGCCTTCACGAAAAGGACCTGGTCCCGGAAAACGTCGGGCTTTGGGGACGCTTCAACGGCGTTCAGGTATTCAAAACGGACTTCGACTACAAAGAACCCAGCATCATCCTGGATCAAGCCAATGGCGAGCATTTCATTCTCGACCACAACAACTTGCTCGTGGAATTCCGCCTGCCCGCGGACGTCAAAATTCGCGAGGTGCGCCTGCATCTGCAAAGGATGCTTCTTATCGTCAATGAAACCGACAAGGAAGGCCGCGAAGTGCATGAAGGCCCCGTGGACGGAGAAAATCTTCGTTTCGCGAGCGGCGGCAACCTTGAAGAGATGCGCGACTTCTTCGACATTCTGGTCAATTCCTCGGATCAAGTTTTCAGGGCGGATCTGGAAGAGGGCCGACAGATCGTGCGCACCAAGTTTCAGGCGCGCTTCCGCAAGCCCCGCGAACTCGAGGCGAACGAGGCCTACGGCCCCCCGCTCGGCAATCCCGTCATGCTGGAGATCGTCACGAGCGACTTGCAAACGATCCGACACTATTTCGGCGACGCGGCGAAAATGAAGTTCGATTGTCCCGACTTTTTAAACCCCGAACCGTAGTCAACTCCCTTTCAAGTACCCCGGCGCCCTTGACGGCGCGGACGCCAGGCATAGACTGGCGCCTTCCTTAGGGGGAAAATCATGTTCACACGCCTATTCGCCTGGACGCTTCTGTTCGGATCGCTGAACGCATTTGCTTCGCCGGTCGTCGACACCTACGTCGCCAACGCGCACGCGCGCTACGCGCTCGCTTTGAACGGCGCGGTCGAAATTCAAAAAGCCGTCGATGCGTTCTTGTCCGACCCGACTGACGAAACGCTCCATGCCGCGCGGATCGCATGGACCGAAGCGCGCAAGCCCTATACCGAAACGGAAATTTACCGCTTCTACGGCAGCCCCATCGACAACGAGTCGGAAGGCCCCGAAGGCCTGATCAACGCCTGGCCGCTCGATGAGTCGTACATCGACTACGTCGAAGGCGTGCCGACCTCTGGCTTCATTCAAAATCCCGCGGGGTTTCCCGCGCTCACCGCCGAGGTCTTGCGCGACTTGAACGAAAAAGACGGCGAGGACAATATCTCGACCGGCTACCATGCCATCGAATTCATGCTCTGGGGCCAGGATCTTTACGCCGACTCCGCCGGTCGCCGCCCCGTGACCGACTTCACGACGGCACCCTTCGCGGATCGGCGCCGCCAATATTTGCAAACGCTGGTCGACATGCTGGTCGGCGATCTTGCTTGGGTCACCGCTCAATGGGCGCCGAACCGACCCGGCAACTGGGCGGACCGCATGCGCCAAGATCCGCGCGCGCTCACGCAGATCTTCACGGGTCTGGTGATGCTCACGGGCAGCGAGCTCAGCGGGGAGCGCATGTACGTGGCGCTCGAGTCGCGCGGGCAAGAGGACGAACACTCCTGCTTCAGCGACACCACCCACCTGGACATCCTGCACGATTTCTTGGGCATCAAGAACGCGCTCGTGGAAGACGGCCTGCTGGAGTTGATCCGCGCGGCCGACGCGGCGGTGGCCGGCGAAATCGACGACGCGCTTTTGATCGCCGAGCGCGCGCTCCGTGATATCCTCGCGCCGTTCGATCAAGCGATCGTCATCGACGCCGGTCGCGTCAAAGTCTTGTACGCGATCGAAAGCCTTGAAAACCTGGCCGAGGCCATCCGCCAAGGCGGCTTCACGGTGGGAGCGGAAGTTCATTGATCCTGACTTTTCTTTACACGTTTCTCTTTTGCTTCGCTTGGGCGGGCCAGGTCGGCGGCGCCGATCCGTTCACGACGCCCGATCGTACCCGCAACGCCTTCGGACACCCGTTCCCGCGCTTGACGCGCGAGGAACGCCGGACCTTTTTCGTCGGCAACTCCTTCTTCAAACAGAACTGGGTGCGCGCGCCCTCGACCACCACCGCGCGCGACGGACTCGGCCCCACGTTCAACGCGGTTTCGTGCAGCGCCTGCCATTCGCTCGACGGACGCGGCCCGGGCGCGGATCGCGAGGGCTTTCCGCATGTGTCGTTGCTTTTCCGCATCGATAAGACCGTGGAGTACGGCGCCCAGCTTCAACCGCTCGCGATCGAAGGCGTCGAGCGCGAAGTGCGTCCCGACATTCGGTTCACCTACACTTCGGGTTCCTTCAAAGACGGCGAGGTGTACGTTTTACGCCGCCCCGATTTCACCTTCACCGATTGGCTGCTGGGCGCGCCGCTCTCGCACACGCGCGTGTCCGCGCGCGTCGGCAACCAGCTGATCGGGCTGGGGCTTCTGGAAGCGATTCCGGAAAGCGAGATTCTGGCGCGCGCCGATCCCGACGATCTGAACGGCGACCGTAGCTCGGGCCGGGCCGCGCGCGTTTACGATGTGAAAACCGGCCAACTCACGCTCGGGCGCTTCGGCTGGAAGGCGGAGCAACCGAGCGTCGAACAACAGTCGGCCGCGGCGTTCAACGGCGACATCGGACTGACCTCCTCTCTTTTTCCGGAGCAAAACTGCCCGGCGCCGCAACTCGCCTGTCAACAAGCCCTTCCCGGCGGCGAACCCGAGGTCGAGCCGCGCGTGCTGGAAGCGCTGAGCTTCTACATGCGTTCGATCGCCGTGCCCACGCCGCGCGCGCCGGACGATCCCGACACCGCCCACGGCGGACGGATATTCAAGGCGCTCGGCTGCGCAAGCTGCCATCACCCCTCATACCAAGTCGACGGCGTCGCGATTTTCCCTTACACCGATCTGCTCTTGCACGACATGGGCAAAGGGCTCGCCGACCGCGCGTTGGGGGGCGCGTGGCTCGACACCGAATGGCGCACGCCGCCCCTGTGGGGCATCGGCCTGATCCCCACGGTGAACGGCCATATGAATCTGCTGCACGACGGACGCGCGCGCGGCGTGAGCGAAGCGATTTTATGGCACGGTGGCGAAGCCCTGCGCGCGCGCGAAGAATACAAGCGACTCACCGCCCGCGAGCGCGCACAGCTCGTTCGCTTCGTCGAGAGTCTTTAATTCGCGCTTGCTCGCCACATCGCGCAAACTCTAAGATGCCGGCATGGAAAACGCTTTGAACATCGTCCTTGCCGCCGCCTTTTTTGTCATCAACGCCGGACTCACCGCCTGCGCGAGTTCCACCGAGGAAGGCGCGGTCAACGCCAACCGCCGCCAGCTGATGCTCGTCTCGAACGAGCAAGTGGTCGACATGTCGCAGAAGGCGTATGAGGAGGTGAAAGGCGAAGCTCGTCAAAAAGGCACGCTCAACCGCAACCCGCAGCAACTCGCCCGCCTGCAAACGGTGATGAAGCGTTTGATTCCGCACACGGCGGTGTTTCGCAAAGACGCTCCCGCTTGGGCGTGGGAGGTGCACGTGATCACGTCCCCCGACATCAACGCCTATTGCATGCCCGGCGGAAAAATCGCCTTTTACACCGGCATCATCGAAAAACTGCAACTCACCGACGGCGAGATCGCGGCCATCATGGGGCACGAGATCGCGCACGCGCTGCGCGAGCACGGACGTGAACGCATGTCCGAGGCCCTCGCGCAACAAGTCGGCATTCAGGCCCTGGTGCTGACGGGCGCGGTCGACCCGAAATACGCGGGACTGATCAATAGTGCCGCGATGGTCGCCGTGGCGCTGCCCCACGGCCGCGGTCAAGAGTCCGAGGCCGACGATATCGGCGTCGAGCTGATGGCGCGCGCCGGGTACGATCCGCGCGAGGCCGTGAATCTCTGGAAGAAAATGTCGCAAGCCTCAGGGGGCGGCAAACCTCCCGAGATTCTGAGCACTCACCCCGCCGACACGACCCGCATCAAGCGCATCGAAGGTTTGATCCCCAAGGTGCTGCCGCTTTATAAGCCGCAAGGTTAAGAGCTTCTTATCCCGCCGAAAGCGAAAACAATTTTGACGGCGTGCCCGGCGTGACGATCACGCGCGGCTTTCCTTGGAGTCAATTCACCTGCGGCGGACACGGGCTTTGCATATTAAAATCGAATGCCGCGTTTCATTTTGATCATGGTTCTTTTTTTGGCCACAGCCTGCGCCCCCGCGGGAAAATCGCTGCGCGACCCCGTGGCCGGTTCTTCGAGCGATCCCGAAGTCGAAACCGGCGGACCGTCCGTTCCCGGCGGCTCGGTTTACCGATCGGAACCCCTGCTCTGGGAAAAAGCCCGCCGCGAAGGCCTGTATTGGTCCGCCATGGCTTATCAAATCATCGGCGCCGAGGACGTCGCCGCGAAACTGCTCCCGGGCTCCAACGACATCCATGAGTTTTGCCCGCGCTACGCCGCGCTCGATGAAAAACGCCGCGCGAATTTCTGGGCGTACTTGATTTCAGCGATGGCCAAATACGAAAGCGGTTTCAATCCCACCAGCCGCTACACCGAAACCACGATGGGCGTCGACCCCGTCACGGGCAAACAAGTGGTGTCCGAAGGCTTGCTCCAGCTCTCGTACCAAGACGTTCAGGGTTACACTTACTGCAAGTTCGATTGGCTGAAAGACAAACTTCTCGGGCTCAGCGACCCCAAACGCACGATCTTGGACCCCTACATCAACCTGGATTGTGGAATTCGCATTCTGGCCGGCCAAGTCGCCAAAAAAGGCGCGATCGGCCTTAAGAGCGGCGTTTACTGGGCGGTCTTGAAGGTCGGCGGCAAGTACTCGAAGCTTCCCGAGATCACCCGCCTGACCCAGGCGCTGCCGTTCTGTAAAAACTAAACCCCAGGTTGCATCCCCGGCACAGTGAAACTAGAAGGGAGTCTGCGATGAACTCCCGATTCTTGGACTACCGCCAACAGGTTCTTGACCCCGTCTCGAAGAGCTTCTGCGCGGCCAAATGGTTGAACGCCACGGTTTGGCTCGACAAGGGGGCCACGACGAGCTGCCACCATCCGCCGTACCATCACGTTCCGCTCAGCCAGGTGCTCAAGGATCCGTCCGCGCTCCACAACACCGAGCGAAAAAAAGAGGCCCGCCGCCAAATGCTGAGCGGCGAACGTCCCAAGGAGTGCGACTACTGTTGGAAGATCGAGGACGCGGCCCCGGACGCGGTTTCGGACCGCGTGTTCAAGTCGATCATCCATGCGCCCGGGGACCTGGAACGCATTTCGAAACCCGAAGCGGTTGAAAACGCCGTGCCCCGCACGCTCGAAATCTCGTTCGGGCG
>DAISHW010000078.1:0-10078 GCA_036822295.1 Bdellovibrionales bacterium
TTACGGCCTTGATAAGAAAAAAGACGAGAAGATCGCGGTCTACGACCTCGGCGGCGGCACGTTCGACATCTCGATTCTCGAAGTCGGCGACAACGTCGTCGAGGTGAAAGCGACCAACGGCGACACGCATTTGGGCGGCGACAACTTCGATGAACGCATCCTGGTGTGGATGATCGACGAATTCAAAAAAGACCAGGGCATCGACCTTAAGAACGACAAGATGGCCCTTCAGCGTTTGAAAGAGGCCGCCGAGAAAGCCAAGATCGAGCTCAGCTCGGCCATGGAAACCGACATCAATCTGCCTTTCGTGACGGCCGATCAATCGGGTCCGAAGCACTTGTCGATGAAACTCACGCGCGCCAAGTTCGAGCAGCTGATCGAAGATCTGATCAAGCGTTCGGTAGAGCCGTGCAAGAAGTGTCTGGCGGACGCGGGCCTTAAGGCCTCGGACATCGACGAAGTCGTGTTGGTCGGCGGTTCGACGCGCGTGCCGGCGATCCAAAAAGCGGTGAAGGACTTCTTCGGCAAAGAGCCCAACAAGTCCGTGAACCCCGACGAGGTCGTGGCGGTCGGTGCCGCCGTACAAGGCGGCGTGTTGGGCGGCGACGTGAAAGACGTTCTGTTGCTCGATGTGACTCCGCTGTCGCTCGGTATCGAGACTTTGGGCGGAGTGACCACGAAGCTGATCGAGCGCAACACGACGATTCCGTCGCGCAAGTCGCAGATCTTCTCGACGGCCGCGGACAACCAGAGCAGCGTGGACATCCACGTTTTGCAGGGCGAGCGCGAGATGTCGTCGGACAACAAGTCGCTCGGTCGTTTCGAGTTGACGGGTTTGCCGATGTCCCCGCGGGGCGTGCCGCAGATCGAAGTGACGTTCGACATCGACGCCAACGGTATTTTGCACGTGACGGCGAAGGATCTGGGCTCCGGCAAAGAGCAGGCGATCAAGATCACCGCGAAGTCCGGTTTGAGCGAGGACGAGATCAAGCGCATGGTCAACGATGCGGAAACGCATGCGGATGAGGACAAGAAAAAGCGCGAGATCATCACCCACCGCAACAACCTCGACAACATGGTTTACCAGAGCGAGAAGCTGATGGCCGACAATAAGGACAAGCTGCAAGATTCGGAAACGGGTCCGCTCAAAGAAGCCGTCGAAAAAGGCAAAGCGGTCTTGGCCAACCAGCAAGCGGGTGAAGACGACTTCAAGACGGCGATCGACGCGATCACCAAAGCGAGCCACGCGGTCAGCTCGAAGCTCTATGAGCAGAGCAAAGCGCAGCCGGGCGCCGAGGGATCGGCCGCGGGCGGCGGTGACGCCGGTGGCGGCACCAAAGCCGATGGCGAAGACGTCATCGACGCCGATTACAAAGACGTCAACTAACTAAGGTTCAGGGGCCCCGGTCTAAGCCGGGGCCTAGACTATTCGGGGGCCCCGGTCTAAGCCGGGGCCTAGACTATTCGAGAGAGAATCCGTTCTCGGAATCAAAGTAAAAAATCGCGCCGGCCGAGATGTAGCCGGGCGCTTGATCCAGATCCAAGCCGATCTCGGCCAGAAACTGCAGATTCTTCCATTGCTCGACTTGCAACTGGCCTCCGAAGACCAATTGGAACGTGCCCTTCGTGTCGTCGTTGACGCGCGGGTTGTCGACTTTACGGATGCGCAAGCCCACCGGCAAGGCCACGTACGGCGTGATGAACGTTTGGTCGATGGTGATTCTTTTTGAGAGCATCGGCTCGATCCGGAAAGTCAGATCGCTCACGTCGCCGTCTTTTCCGTACAAGATGCCCATGTTGGCGCCCATCGCCGGCTGGCTCTCGATGTCGGGAACGGGCATCCACTTGAAGAGCGCGCCGAAGAAGTAATCGATCTCGCCGAAACCGACGATCCCGCGCACGCCGAATTCTTCGTCAAACCCGGCGTCGATGCGGCCGCCGGCGTTCAAACCGCCGTCGTCGGTCAGGGCTTGCAGGTCGCCGGTGAGTTTGTAGTGGCCGGGTTTCATGACCTCGCCGTTGTCCAGGAGCGCGTAGTAGGCGAAAGCCGGAGTCGAAGAGCAAACCAAAAAAACCGCGGAAACAAAAGACGCAAAACGCATGCGGAATCCCCCCGTTGACCGACAACCATAGACAAGGGGAAAGGGTTTGACAAGGCCTTGCGCCTCCCCAATCCTGGGGCGAATGACGCCCCTGTCGCTGATCGTGATCACTCTCAACGCCGAAAAGCATATCGCCCGCTGTTTGCAATCCGTGCCGTTTGCGAGCGACGTGGTGGTGCTCGATTCGGGCAGCTCCGATCGCACGGTCGAGATCGCCCGGGCCTTGGGCGCGCGCGTGTTCGTCGAGGAGTGGCGCGGCTTCGGCCCGCAAAAGCGCCGCGCCACCGAGCTCGCCGGCGCGGATTGGGTTTTGTCTCTCGACGCCGACGAGGCTCTGAGTTTAGAGGCGCAAGAGGAGCTGCGCGCCCGGCTCGCCGGCGACATGTCCGGTCCCGACGCGTTCGCGTTTCCGCGTTTGAGTTTTCATATGGGCCGCTGGATCCGGCACGGCGGATGGTACCCCGATTGGCAGATTCGGCTTTACGACCGTCGCCGCGCCGGTTGGAGCCGGGACGTTTTGCACGAGAAGGTGCAAGCCGAACGGGTGGAGCGTCTGCGGCGGCCTTTGCACCACTGGGTGTTCACCGACTTGACCGATCAGGTGCGGACCAACAACCGCTACTCGGGGCTGGGCGCCGATCAACTGGCCAATCAGGGACGCCGCTTCAGTTTGTTTCATTTGATCGTGAAACCCAAAGTTAAGTTTTTTGAAGTTTACGTTTGGAAGCGCGGATTCCTGGACGGCATGCCCGGCTTCATCATCGCGGTCGGCGCCGCCTATTCGGTGTTCTTAAAATGGGCCAAACTTTGGGAGCGCGAACAGAAACGCTGATTCTCAAAACGGCGCGTTTCGGCCTGGACCACTCCCATCGAGTCCGTTGTCTCCCTCCCGCGGTCAAGTATACTGTAAACCTATGATGTACGTTGTCGGTGCCCTAATGGCGTTGTCCGTCCTTAGTTTTCCATCCTTTGCCCAAGATGCGTCTTGCGATTGCCCGAAGCTCGGCTGCGATCCGTGCAGTATCGAGCGCGGCGTGAAGTTCTTCACTGAAAAATGCGGCCCCGGCGGAGAGCGCATGAAGAGCTGCGCCCGACCCACCTGCGTGCCTTTAGAGGAAACCACCAAGGCTTGCCCGGTGCTGCCGGCCGACGTTTCACAACTGCGCGCGCCGATCGTCTTGAAAACCGCGGACGAGGTTCGCCAGGAAGAGATCACGGATCAATCCGTGATCCCCTCGGTCGGCAAAGTGCGCGTGATCCAAGGTTCCGTGTCCATCGTGAACGCCGAGGGGACTTCGCGCGTGGTGAGCGGCGCCGGCGAGTTGCACGAGGGCGAGCGCGTCGAGGCCGGCAAGGATTTCGACGCCATCGTCGATTTCGCGGGCGGCAACAAGGTTCACCTGCACGCCGACACGTCGGTGGGCGTGCAAGAGTACAAGAACGAAAAATTACCGGAATCGCGCCGCGTTTTGCTCAACCTGATCAAAGGTAAAATCCGCAACCAGGTCGAGCAAAAGTACAACGGCAGATCGAGTTACTACCGGATGACCACCAAGGTGGCCGTGGCCGGCGTGCGCGGCACGGTTTTCGTGATGGAGCATAAAGAGCAGGGCGCGATCAGCTCGCGCGTGGAAACTTTGTCCGGTAAAGTGAATCTGTCGAACCTGGATGAGACGGAATCGCGCGCCATCTCGCGCGGACAAGGGGCGGTGCTGGAAGCCCCGATTCCGGCGGGCGACGCCGGCGGCGCCCCGCGCGGCAAGCTTTCCGATATCTATTCGCTGTCGAGCGAGCGGATGAAGGAGCTCGAGCGCGATTCGCGCGTCGATGTGGCGACGGCGCGGGCGAAATCGGCGAAAATCAATCCCGACGTCGAAATCTGCGCGAAGCCCAAAGGCAAATACAATCAGTGTTTGTGGAAATGCGAGGGCAATCCGGGCGGCGAGAAGGCGTGCCGCACCGATATTCCGGGAGTGCGCTGCACCCGCAGCCGCTGCAACGCCAACGGCATATGGGCCGAGGAAACTTCGCTCGGCGGAAAGCCCACGTTGTACCCCTCTGCCGGCGAAATCGTCAAAGACTGCGATTACTGATCACATCGACTGCTTCGGCTCGGGCGTGATGATCACGTCCACGCGGCGGTTCTGGGCGCGGCCGTCCTTGGACTTGTTCGAGGCGATCGGCTTCTGGAAGCCGTAGCCCACCGTCTGCAGTTTCTCTTCCGCGATGCCGTTCGTTTCCAAATACTCGGCGATGGCTTCGGCGCGCGCTTGCGAAAGCGATTTGTTCACTTGCGCGCTGCCCGTCGAGTCGGTGTGGCCTTCGACGCGAACTTGCTTCGGGCCCAAGCTGGCGGCGACGTCCTTCACCTTGGCGAGTACGGGCAGAGCTTCGGCCGGAAGTTCCGCGCGGCCTGACGGGAAGCTCATGGCTTTCAAGCGGATCAACAGCCGATCGCCCTGTTGGAAGACTTCGGCTTCGTCGTTGGTGAATTCGCGGCGCGCGGTCTCGAGCGACTCTTGCAATGACATCACTTGCGCGGCCTTTTTCAGTTTTTCACCCTGGCTGGCGACGGTTTCACCCGCGGTGCCGAGCTGGCCTTCGAGCTTCTGGATCCGCATTTTTTGCGCGACCAGTTGCGCGGCGGTGTTTTCTTCCACGTCGCCGCTTTTCGTGGCGGCCAAGGTGAGCGCCAGCATTTCCGCGCTTTGGTTGGCTTTGTTCACGGCTTCGCTGTAGGACTCGGTGCCGTTGCGGTTGGCGACGATCAAATTGTCGGCGACTTTGATGTCGGTCTCCGCGCGCTTAAGGGCTTTCGGGGCGTAGTCGCCGGCTTTTTTGTCGATGGCCGCTTGAACTTTGCCGCGCGCGCCGCCGAGTTGGGTGTTCTTGATCGCGTTCAGCTCAAGGTCCAAGTAGCGGGCTTGAAGCTTGGCCGAATCTTCAGCGCGGATTTTTTCGAGCTTTTCGGCGTTGTCGCGCACGTCGTCGTCGATCTTGGCGAGCTCGCGCTGGGTCGGCGGGAACTGGCGGGCGCCGGCGTCGAGCGCTTTCTGGCGAGCGTCCAGAATGGCCGGGATTTTCGCCTTGCGGGTTTCGACCTTTTCAAGCGCGCGGTTGAGCCACGCTTGGGCGATGCCGACGTCCTCGAGCACTTCGGCTTGGCCGTCGCCGTCCGACAGATCGTCTTTGGCTTCTTTCAGGTTTTCGCGCGCGTTTTCGAATTCTTTCGGAGCCAGCACGTCGGCGTTTTGCGCGTAGGCGCCTTGCATTTCGGTGTCCAGGCGGGCGATCTCATCGGCGGGATTTTCGCCGGGCGGGGGTTTTGCCTTTTTTTTGTCCGGAGAGCAAACGGCTATGGGCGGGGTCCAAGCGGGAGCGCCGCAAAAATTGGAGGGATTCATTTTTTTTTTCCTTTAGGTTTTGGGTCTCAGCGGATGGTTGATAAAGCACCGTGCGTGCCAGCGGGCCTGTGCGAATTAATGTAGGTTTGCTTTCTCACATGTTGAAAATTGGAACGTGATAAAACATGATGAGGCAACTTCGGTCGCGCGGTGACAAATTGGAACTAGGAGCTTCGGTCGATGCAAGATCCCGTTTTAAAAGCCGTGTTGGTGGGCGTACAACTTCCGCGCGTGAGCGATGCGGAGCTGGAAGGCTCTTTGGGCGAGCTCACCAGGCTCGTGAACACGCTCGGCTACGAAGTCGTGGGATCGCTGGCGCAGAAGCGCCCGGGGACAGGTTCGGCTTTATTGTTAGGCGAGGGGAAGCTGCGCGAACTCGCGCGGTGGACGGGCGGAACCGGCATCGTCGCATCGACGGTCACGCGCAAGAAAAGCAAGGCCGCCGAGAAGTTCGCGCGGGAAGAAGAGTTCGAAGAAGAGACTGAATATATAGACGAGCGCGCGGAACCGCCGTCCGTGAAAGCCGACGTGGTGATCGTCGATTGCGATCTGTCGCCCTCGCAGATGCGCAATTTGGAATCGGCGACCGGCGCCACGGTTTTGGATCGCACCGGCGTGATCATCGAGATCTTTTCGCGTCACGCGCGCACGCGCGCCGCGCGCCTGCAAGTCGAGATCGCCCGTCTGAATTACCTGGCGCCGCGTTTGCGCGAGACCGGCGGCGGCGGGGACCGTCAAGGCGGGGGCATCGGCGGCAAGGGAAGCGGTGAAAGCTCGCAAGAGCTCGATCGCCGCCATATCCGCGATCGCATCAAGGAGCTCAAAGTCGAACTCGAAAGCATTCAGCACGAAGGGGCGTTGCGCCGGCGGCGGCGCCTGGAAGAGAACACGGTCGCCTTGGTCGGCTACACGAACGCCGGTAAGTCGTCGCTCATGCGCGCGCTGACCGGTAGTGAAGTGTACGTGGCCGATAAACTCTTCGCGACGTTGGACACGACCGTTCGGCCGCTGGAGCCCGAGTCCATGCCGAAGATTCTATTGTCGGACACCGTCGGCTTCATCAAGAAGCTCCCGCACGATCTGGTGGCGTCTTTCCGTTCGACTCTAGAGGAAGCGTTGAACGCGGATCTTCTGCTCTTCGTGGTCGATAGCGCCGATCCCACGTTCCGCTCGCAGCTGCAAGTGACGCGCGAGGTGTTGAATGAGATCGGCGCGCTGGAGATCCCGAGCCTTCTGATTCTCAATAAACGCGATCAGTTGAGCGAGATCCAGGCCCGCGCGCTGGCGGCGGAGTTTCCCGAAGCCGTTCCGCTTTCGACGCGCGACCGGGACGATCTGAAGCGCTTGCGCCGGACGCTGATCGATTTTTTCAGCCAAGGGTTGGTCGAAGCCACGTTGCTCGTCCCCTACGCCACGCAGGGCGCGGTCGGCGACATACGTCGCGCCATGCAAGTGGTGGAGGAAAACTTCGGACCAGAGGGCACGACGTTCAAACTGCGCGCCCGCGAGGCCGATCTTAAAAAAATCCGCGAGAAGTACAAGATTTAGCGGCGCTTCAAGTGCTCGGCGCCGCCGCTTTCTGCCGACACTCTTCGCTGTCGCGCACCTCGATCTCGAGTTTGCGGATGGTGTTGCCAGGCGTCGCCAGGTAAGCCTTCACGTTCTGGAAGTCGGCATCCAAGATATCGCGCTTCAAGTATCCTTGCAGGATGCGATTCATTTTCGCGCGCAGCGCGGTCGGATCGTTGATCAGATCGCGGCGCAGGCCTTCAAGGCCATGCCCTTGCGATTGAAGAGTGGTCAAATAACGCGCGCCCGTAAGGTAGTCGCCGATTTCGCCCAGCACTTCGCTGTACATGCGGTCAATTTCCCGCGAAACGCCCTGGGGCGGCACTTGATTCGACCGGTACTCTTTCATCAGATACAGATCCGCGCAGGCGCGACCGTTCGAGGGAACGCCGCCGCCGGAAGAAGACGACGTGCCCTTCAAGCGCGCCGCTTCGGCTTTCACTTCCGCGTCGAGTTTCGCTTGATTCCAGGTGCCCGCGATCAAAAGGTTCATTTCGGCGTCGACGTATTTGTAGTCCGGCACCGAGCCGTAGTGCGTGGTCCATGCGGTTTTGATCATGGCGAAATAGGATTCGAGTTGGGCAAGCGAGCCGCCCCCGCCGATGTAATTGATCTGATTGGTGACCGCTTGGTCGTTGGCCGAGATCTGGCCGAAGTATTTCATCGATAGATCGCGGACCGCCTGCAGTTTCTCTTCGAATGTCGACACTTGGCGGGTGCCGCTGCGATAGCCGAGCGCCGCGTTCGGCGTGCATGAATCGTCGAACCGCGTGGTCGGGATGCCGGCGAACTTATCGCCGTTGCGATTGATGTTGCGGGCGAAGGACGGACTCACGTTGAACGGGCTCCACGCGTATTTCTTGCCGACCGAACCGTCGGCGCAATCGTGCGTCTGGTCGGTCACGCCGCTGGTTTTGACCTCGTTGTCGCGAAAGACGATGCCGTCCGCGTGGTGAATGCTGATTCCTTGTTGCGCGTTCAAGACCGTGTTGTTTTCGACGACCGCGCCGGTGACCGGACGCACGGCCGGCGCGCGGTGCGCATGGAAAACTCCGACGAGCAATCCGTAGCCGCAAGCTTTGGCCGCGCCGCAATCCACCGTGTTGCGCGTGACCGTCGTGCCGGTGTAAAGCCCCGATTCAGGTTGAAAACTGGGATCGCCGGCCGGGTCGACCGCGACGCCCAAGTGAAGGGCCGCGAAGGACGATCCGCCCATGTCGTTGGAGTGAAAGAAAATATTGTCGGTGATTTCGCAGCGGATGCAGCCCCAGAAAATCAAATCGACGTCGGTGTTGTCGATGAACGTGTTGCCGATGAATTTCGAGTCCTCGGCCATGGCGACGATCACGCCGTCGGCCCATTGAGCCTTGTCGGGGATGGGCTTGCCGGCCGCGTCCCTGAACACGTCATGGCGTCCGTTGTTCACGAACTTGTTTTTGACCATCCGCAGGCCCGTGAGTTTGCGCCCGCCGAAGCCCGGGAACTGCAAACCGCTCGACACCGCCGAGTTCTTGGAGATCGAGTTGGTGATCGCGTTGCGCTGGCCGAAGAGCGAAAGGCTCAAGCCCCGATCGCGCGCGCCTTTTTGAAAGCGCGCCGTTTTGTTGCCTTTGAAGATCATGTGGTCGATTTTGAAATCGTCGACTTCCGAGAACAGCAGCGTCGCGTTCCAAATATTGGCCGCGTTGACGCCGTCGATGTTCTCGTGCGCAAGGATTTCCGCGCAATCGGCGTTGGAATCCGCGCACGGCGGGGACGAGAACAGTTTTCCTCTTGTGCGTATGCCCGTGTTGACGACCGTGGGCTTGAGCATGCGGTCGATCGTGTAGACGCCGGGCGGAAGTTCCAGCATTTCTCCGGGCTTCAACGCGCTCAAGCACGCTTGCAGTTCCGCGGTGACGACCGCGCCGGTGCCGCGTTTCGCCTCGGCGGCGGGACAACCCGTCAGCTGCGAGGCCGCCGGTTCGCTCATGGACGACAAAATGACGTTCGCGTCCGCCAACTGCTGATTCGAGGCCAGGGCCGCGAAGGCTTCCTGCTCTTGTCGGGAGCCGAACTGATTCGGAGCGAAGGGCGGCGCGCAGTTTTGCAGAAGAGCGAAGAGTGTCGAGAGCGCGAAGAAGAGCGGAATGAGGATCGAAAAGCGGCGTTTCAAATCGAGACGCTTCGGCACGAGAGTCCCCCTAGGCCAATGGTCCTGTTCCATTATCGGAAAACACGGCCGGGAAATGAAGGGAATTCGCGGGGCGCCGGTTAAAAAGCCCGGCCGCCCGTGGGTGGCGTTTCCGCGTCAAGCGAAATGAAATCGTGGAGTGAGAACTGGACATTCGGTCCAAACGCGCTAGGCTTTTAAGTGAAAATTCAAACTAATCCATGGGGGGATTATGAAACTAGTATGGATGGCTGTCGCCGCGTTGGTCGTGAGCTTCCAGGTCGGCGCTCATGAAATCGATTCAACCGAAGCGTATCTGAACATGGTGCTCGCGCCTGAAAATGAATTCGTCGTGTTCGAGGAGGTCGACGTCGCCGGCATCCGCACGCTGATCTCGCGCAACGTGAGCACGCGCATCCGCCGTTATTCGGCCAGCGTGGCCGATTGCGCGCAAGGTCTTACGCATCTGCGTTTGATCGTGAGCCGCGCGGGCCTGCACGTGGACGGCGGCGGCGCGACGTTCTCTGACGGCTCGACCAAAGACGTCAGCTTCTCGCAATCGTTCCGCGAGGGTTACACCAGTCCGTGGATCTCTTCGAGCTACTTCGGCACGGGCGGCAAATGCGTGCGCTCGGTGTACGTCAACGCGCGCTCGACGCACGCGACGGAGTCGTCGCACGTGGTGGTTCAGGGCAAGTTCGAATAGCCTTGTCTCACGGTGGGACGCGCGCGAAAGTTCCACCGTGCTGAGCCGTGTGCTGCGGATTCCGAAGGACTAGGCCCCGTTCTATTCGGGCCGATGCGTTTTCTTAAATAACGGCAATCATTGAGTGTTTTTAGTCTTAACTTGC
>DAISHW010000079.1:0-4095 GCA_036822295.1 Bdellovibrionales bacterium
CCTAGAGGGTGAATTCACGGCCGTACACGCCCCGGCCAAGCCCGATGAGAAAATGGCGGCGCGCGCGCTTTGGCGCAAAGGCGGCGCCGGGCACGACGAGCGCCATTCGGTCACCGATCTTGTCGCCGCCAAAGCGCGCGGCATGCGCCGTGACGGTTTGCTCAAACGTTGGCAAGCGCAGAACACCGGCACCAGGCTGCACCGCGAGCTCCAAGCGTTGAAGTACGCCGCGCCACCCGTTGGCGACCCCGCCGCGCGGTTCGTTTTGAATCTGAGCGATCCGCCCATGCGGCGAATCCTTGAGGCGGGCGAAGTCGAATGGGGTTTTCAAGTGCGCCCGCCGGGGTGATCGAAGGGCAGATCGATCTTTGGGGTGAGGTCGGCGGGATTCTGTACGTCGTCGACTACAAGTCGGGAAGCGAAGATTTTAAAGAAGCGGCGTTCCGCCAACTCTCGCTCTACGCGTGGGCGCTCCGGAAATTCGGACACACCGCAAACGTGAAACTGGTCGTGATCTATCCGGTCATAGGGAAAATCGACAGCCGGGATTTTACCGGGGACTTATTTGACGCCTGGGAACTGGAATTCAGCGGTACCCAAGCTTGAGGTCAGAATCACCTTCGCCGCTTGGTTCTCGACCGTCGTCATCGGCACGCTGAACGTGATTTCGTACGGGGAGCTGAAGCGATCCATGTGCGGGTAGACGTTTTGAACCTCGACGAACTTATCGGTGATCTTCTTCACTTTGCCTTCGAAGCGCGAGCCCTGGGCCTCTAAGTACACGCGCCAGATCGTTTTGCCTTTATGAAGGTCGTCGTAATCGTTCTCGGGACTGTAGAAGCGCATGAAGAAACGCGAATAGGCGCTGGCCTCTTGCATGACTTTGTCGCGCTCGGCTTGGTACTGACGCTGATCCCATTGCAAAAAGTGACCGCGCTGGCGCAGAGTCGCCGTGAGCACTTCGGTGTTCAAGATGGTCATGTCGGCTTGAAACGTTTGATAGAAGCCCGAATACTGATTCGTGCGCCGGGTGTGCTTATTGATCAGCATTTCGTATTCGATTTGAGTGAGCGGCTGAATCAAATTCGGATTGCTCACCGGTGAGGTCGCACAGCCGGTCAGCGCCAGCAGCAAAGGCAACAACGCGCGCATCACGGCTGGGACTCCTTCAAGTACGTGTGAGTGAATTTCTTCAGATCGGCGAAAACCTGCTCGCGATCCAAATCGTTGTAAACTTCATGGTAGCTGTCCGGGTAAACGATCGCCTGGCTCTTTTTGTTGGGCAGTCGTTCGAACAAAACGCGCGAGGCGGCGGTCGAGACGATCCGGTCTTCGCCCGCCAGTTGCATGAGCACCGGCGTTTGGATTTTACCGGCGTCTTCAAGCACCGGTCCGAAGGCGTCGACCATGCTCAGGAAAAGCCCCGGGGAAATCTTGTCCTGGCGGAGCGTATCGGTGCGGTAGCCCTTGAGCTTTTCTTCATCGCGGCTCAGGTCTTCGTACTTCAACTCGTTGTGCATGGTCAGGGTCGGCATCCATTTCAACGCCACATGGGCCAGCGCCTGTTTGAACTTCGGCACGGCCACGCTCAAGCCCACGCACGGCGAACTCAACACGACCGCCGAATGCTCGACCGGATGGGTTTCCAAAAAGCGCAACGTGATCAAGCCGCCCAAAGAGTGGCCCAGGAAAATCAGATTCTCGCTCGGGAATTGGCGGCGAACTTCGCGATGCAGGACCGACAGATCATCGACAAAATACGAAATGTCGCGAACGTAGCCGCGCTTCCCCTCGCTGCGGCCGTGACCGCGCAGGTCCCAGGCGAAAATCTGCCAACCGTCGTCGCTCAGCATTTTGGCGACATGGTTGTAGCATTCGCTGTGTTCGGCAAGGCCGTGCGTGATGATCATCACGCCGCGCACTTTGTCGGGAGCCCAGGTTTGGAAAAACAATTCGGTTTGGTCCGAGCCTGTGAAGTGGCCCTCAAAGCGCTGTGGCATGCCCTATCTTTAGTCCAAATCAGGGTGGGGTCAAGGCGTGGGTTGTGGCGCGGATACCTTTGGGCTAGGATCTAGATATGCAGCGATTCGCCATTCCACTTTGGATGCTTTTACTGTTCGGACCGGTCTTCGTTTTCGCCCAACCGCAAGGCGCCGGAGGCGGCGACGGAAAGGCGGGATTCGACGCGCCTTATGAGCTCGGATTTCACCTCGGCAATCTGCTCCCCAACCAAATCGACGGCGTCACGGAAATCACCGGTCTTGGAGGAGCGCGCGGCGGTTACCGTTTCGCGCCGTTGACCTACGCCGAAACCGGTCTGATCATGGGCAACGGCGAAGGCGCCGAGTGGAAGAACGTGCATCTGGACGTGCGCATGGACATCCCGGTCGAGAATCTGGTGGCGGTCGCTTACGTCGGCGGCGACGCGATTTACTATAAGGGCGTGGGTCGCAGCACCAAGCTCGTGTTCGGCGGGCACGCGGGGGGCGGCATCATGGCGCACCTGACCGGGGCGGTTTGGTTTCGCGGCGATATGAAGTTCGGGTTCAGTCCGGGAACTTCGCTTTACTTCGGCTTCGGCTTGGTCTTCCGCCTCGGCACCTGATGTTTTTCAATTTTTAAAATCCAGCGACTCTTTTTGGAATCGTTGAATCAAGCGCAGGTTCGCGGCCATGATCTCTTTGGCGACCACGTCAAAAACCAGGTTCATTTATACAAATAACCGTAGCAGTAGTCGGCCGGGGTGTAGCGATTCATAAAGTGACGCGCCAAGGATTGCAGGCGCGGATGGATCTGCGCGATTTCGCGCGGATGCGAAGGCAGGATTTCGGCGACCAGCAGCCATGCGGGGTCGACTTCGAGCATCGCCGCCACTTGCAGGCCGCTGCCCAACGAGAGATCGGCGGTGCCCGAAAGTATTCTTGCGCCGGCGGCTTCGTTGATGCGTTCAGTGACCTTCAATTGCCACCAATCATAGAGCGCGTCGGCCCGGGCGTGACCGGTATTCAAAAACAGCGCAAAAAGACAAATCCACAGGCGGCTCACGGCGACTCCCTGGAAAAAGTTCCGGCCCGTCTGAATGCTTATCAGCCAGGGCGCGGGTATATTCGGTCAGAGCTATGTAAGCGCCGGAAAATGCAATCTTAAAGCCAGCGCCTGAGGTTACGGATCGCGCGAAACGATCACCGAGAGTGAAAATTCCGGCGGCAGTCCTTCGCGGCCCACCTGGATTGAGGCCGGCTCGCCAATCAGGGCGCTGATGCGGGGCCGGGTGCGGATGGTTTTATGACCCTTGGGATCGATGATGCCGACTTCGAACTCGGCCATCACCGCGTCGCCGCCTTGGCCGGTGGCCATGACCTCAAAATAAGTTTGTTTGCCGTCGACTTCTTGCGCGATCAGGGCGGTGGCGCCCTCGACCAAACGGACTTTCGAAACGGCGACGGGACCGCCGTTGCGCGAGAGCTCGATTCGCAGATCGTAAACCGGAGCCGTGGAAGCCCAAACCCAACCGCAAAGCCAAGTCAGAAAAATCATGCCGCCATTTCCCCTAATATACCCCGTTTAGGAAATGGTCCATGAGGCGGGAACGCTTGTCAAATGGCGGGTCCAGTTACAAAACGGTGTCGCGGGCGGTGGGCGATGTTTCCGGGTAATCCAAGTTGAAGTGGATCCCGCGCGATTCGCGGCGCTGAAGCGCGCACTTGACCGTGAGTTCCGCGACCAGAGCGATATTGCGCAGTTCTTCGATATCCGAATGGGTTTTAAAGCTCGCGTAGTATTCGGCGATTTCCTTTTGGATCATCATCAGCCGTGTCGCCGCGCGCTCCAGCCGGCGGTTGGTGCGCACGATGCCGACGTAATTCCACATCAAGCGGCGGATCTCATCCCACATGTGGTGGATCACGATCATCTCGTCGGCGTTTTCCATTTGCGTTTGCGGCCAGGGGTCGACCCGCAGTCCGCCGGCCGGCACGGATTTACGGCCGCGAAAATGGCGGGCGGCATTGTGCGAGATGACCAGGCATTCGAGCAGGGAGTTCGAAGCCAAGCGGTTCGCGCCGTGCAAACGCGTGCATGCGGTTTCACCGAGCG
>DAISHW010000079.1:4105-10061 GCA_036822295.1 Bdellovibrionales bacterium
CGTGACGCCGTCCACGTCGGTCCACACGCCTCCGCATAAATAATGGGCCGCGGGCACGACCGGGAGCGGCCGCGTCGCTATATCGATGCCGAGCTCCAAACAACGGTTATATATCGCGGGGAACCTGCGCGCCAAAAAATCGCGGTTACCGGCGCGGGTCATGTCCAGGAACACGCATTCGGCGCCCGTGCGCTTCATTTCGGCGTCGATCGAGCGGGCCACGATGTCGCGCGGCGCGAGCGAGCCCATCTCGGAGTAACGCTTCATGAACGCGAAGCCTTGCGCATCGACGAGTTCGCCGCCTTCGCCGCGCAGGGCTTCGCTGATCAGGAAGTTGCGGGCTTGCGGATGATACAAACACGTCGGGTGGAACTGCATGAATTCCATATTGGCGACCCGCGCTCCGGCCCGATACGCCATGGCGATGCCGTCGCCGGTCGCGCCGCTCCAGTTCGAGGTGTACAGGTACGCTTTTCCCGCGCCTCCGGTGGCCAAAAAAGTCGCCTGACTCAAGATCGGGAAGACCTCGCCCGTCCCGCGATTCAAGACGTATGCGCCATGACAACGGCGTTCACCCGCGACGTTCACGCCCACGTGGTGATTCAAGATCAGATCGAGCCCGTAGTGATTCTCTAAGATTTGGATTTTCGGGTGGGCCAGAACCCGGGCCAGCAGATACGCGTGCACGTCTTGGCCGGTGTGGTCGGCGATGTGCAGAATGCGCCGCACGCTGTGGCCGGCCTCGCGGGTCAGGTCGACGCTCGAAGCCGTGGTGTCCAAATCGAACTTCACGCCCCAATCGATCAAGTCGCGGATGCGCGCGGGGCCCTGTTCGATGACCTGACGGACCGTTAGGGGATCGCAAAGTCCCGCGCCGGCATTCAATGTGTCCTGGACGTGGCGGTCAAAACTGTCCTCGGCGGACATGACGGCGGCGATTCCCCCCTGGGCCATGGCCGAGTTCGCGGCGCTCAGATCGGTCTTGGTGCAAAGCAGAACCGAGTGGTCGTCGGCGAGCTTGAGCGCCAGGACCAGACCGGCCAAGCCTGAACCCAAAACTAAGACTTCGGTGTCTTTCATAGCGTGGGGTCTAGCATATGCGGCGCAGGATGAAAAACTATCTTGGAACCGGCTCGCACAAACCCTAGAATAAAGTCAGGGTTTCTCGGAAAGGTCCAGGGAAGGAAGATCATGCAGAAACAAACCGTTCGTCTGTTCGTTTACAGTTCCATCGCCATCGTCATCCTGACCTTGGCCTGGGGCTTGCGCCAGATTCCCAAGCAGCGGGACATGGCCGAGCGGACCTTGAAAACGAGCCTGGAGCAAGAACTCATCGTCACGGCGAGCGCGGTGAAGGCGTCCACCGAGGCCCTGCGCTTCAAATTGCTCGATGTTTTGAAAGCCGAAGGCAATGACCGCGCGACCCGCGCGTTCCAAGATTCCAATTTTATCGCCGCGACTTTGCTGGAATGGGACGGCCTGCGCTGGAAGCCGTTATGGCATTCGATGAAACCCAAAACCGGTTTCACGCAAGAGATGCTCGCGACGCAGCTGCAGAGCTGGCCGCTGTCCAAGCTCACCGCGCGCGACACGCATTTCGCCAAGGTGCAAGAGATCGCGGGGCTGGCGTATTACGCCGTGATCGTGCCGGTGAAGAAGCCGAGCGCCGCGCCCCTGATGGGCGTCGGCATTTTGCCCGCCAATCAGTTCGGTTTGAACTTTGCCTCGGACCGGTCGCGGGAAGTGAAGGTGTTCGACGACAAAGGCTTCGCCTTGGCGCTGTCGAAGCCGGTTTACTTGGGCGCGTCTTTAAAGGCCGAGCCGTTGGTCAACGAAATGCTCGAAGGCGACGAGGTCAGCGCGCGCCAAAGTTGGAAAACCGACAACGGCGTCGAGATGGCCGGCGTGGCCACGCGCATGGCCGATTCGAACTTGCAGGTCGCGATCGAAACACCGATGGATTTCGGTCATGGTTGGCTGCTGCAGGCGTGGATTTATCTGTTGCTGACGGCGGCGGGAGCGGCGGCGCTCAACTGGTGGCTCTTTCATGGTTTGATGAAGCCGTTGCTCGAGCAAATCACGCAAGCCGATCAGGCGATCGAGCAATTGCGCCGCAGTTTGAGCGAATCGGTCGCCGCGCGCCCGGCCGCGAACGCGCCGGGGGCCTTGAACACGGTGCTCAAAGGACAACTCGACGATTTGAGCTTCGTTGAGACGCCGGATCGTTCCGCGGCCGAAGAAGAAGTGACGCTCGAAGATGAGCCCGTCGCCGTTTCCTTGAGCAAGATCGTGAACGCGGGGCTGCGCGCGCTCGACGCCAAGATCAAGGAGTATGACATTCGCGTGGACACGCGCGGACTCGATATCCCGATCCATGGGGATGCGTTGCAGCTGCAAACAGCCATCGAAGAGATTTTGAAGAACGCCGTCGAGGCCATGCAGTTCAGCGACGAGCGCGTGCTCTCTGTGACGGGCGAGAGTCGCGCCGGCCGCGTTCAGCTGTCGATCGCGGACTCCGGCGCCGGCGTGGAAGCCGACAACTTGGGCAAAGTCTTCGATCCATTCTTCTCGACCAAAGACGCTCAAGGCGTGGCGCGCGGTTTGGGTTTGAACGTCGTTCGCCGCGTGATCGAAGAGATGAACGGCAAAGTCAGCTTGGTGAATCGCGCGGACGAAGGGCTCAAAGGCACCAAAGTCACCTTGGATTGGCCGCTGGACGCCGCGCAGGAGCCGTCCCGGGCGAGCGCGATGGAAGTGGCGAAGGCCGATGCCGGCGACGACGACGACAAGGACGACTTCGAACGCTTGATCATGGATGCGCCCCTCGTTCCCAGCGGTCGCGCCGCCAAAGAGTGGATCGAAATTCCGATTCGTCGCCCGAAGGTCAGGTCGCTCGATTGAAGATCGAAGAAGTTCGCCCCTCATTCACCGTGTACGCGATCGCCAGTCAGATCGATCGGCTAGAGGGCCTGACCGATTCGCTTTCGCTTGCGGGCTACATGGTGGTGAACTTCACGGAGCTGACGGCGGCGTTTTCCGAGTTGCAATCGAATCCTCCGCATTTTGTGTTGTTCGACGCGGCTGAGTCGGGCTTTCCGCTGAAGAAAGGCATCAAGCAGGTCACCGCGCAATTGCCGGAGACTCACATCATTCTGGTGACGCCGGTCGATCAGCGCGAGCAGGCCGCGGTTTATCTTGAGGAAGGCGTCTACGACCTGATTTTAACGCCGCTGTCTTCGCAAACCGAACTGGTGCGTTCTTTGGATCGCGCGGCCGAACGCGACTACTTTATGTACATGAACGAACGCCTGATGGCCGCGCCGCCCGCCAGCGCCGTTGGCGAGACGACGTCGCCGGCGATCGCGTCGGATATCCATCGCGCGTTCACTTCGGAGTTGTTCCGGCAGAAAACCTCGGATGCGTGCGTCGAAGTCTTTTTGAAATCCGTTTCCGGCCTGATGGGCACGTGCCCCGCGGTGTATTTCCGCTATTTGGCGAATCGCCGCGTGTTGATGGCGATGCAAGGTTACGCGATCGAAGGCGTCGAGCTCAGCGGGTTGGGACTCGATTTCAACGCGATGAACTCGGGATTTCGCGCAAGCCAGCTGCGCGATCCCATGTCGGTCGGGGAACTGCGCGGACTCATCAACGAAGTCTTCCACACTTCGGAATACTTCGCGCTCCCCATCGAGGTTTTCAACGAACTTCAAGGCATCGCGGTTTTCTTGCGCACGTCATTGAACGGCGAATTCGCCGCGACCCTTCAAGAGTGGACGCTGTATCTTGAGCGCGCCTTGAGTTTGCTCGAAGCCGAAAAGCGCTTGCACGTCATGAGCGTCAAAGACCCCGCCACCGATCTTTTCAATCGCGCGACGTTTCTGGCCAAAGTGCGTGAAGAGGTCAGCCGCGCGCGCCGCACGAATCTGCCGGTGGCCCTGGTTATGGTGAGCATCGATCCGTACACGCAGATGGTGAATCAAGCGGGGCAGGACGAAGCGCACGTCATGCTCAAGATGGTGGCGCGTATTTTTGAGAAGCATTCGCGGGTGAACGACATCCTCGGCCGTACCGGCCCGGGCGAGTTCGGCGTGATTCTGCCGCACACGGGGCGGCAAGGCGCGTTGATCAAAGCCGAACGCCTTCGCCGCATCATCGAGTCGGCCGATTTCAGTCGCGTCGTCGCGGCGTTCGCGGGCATCACGATTTCGCTGGGCGTGAGCGAGTATCCTTCAATGGTTCGCGACGCCGATGAGCTTTTGCAGTCGAGCGGGGAAGCGCTCGACCGAATCCGCGAGATCGGCAACCGCACCTGCGTCGCGCGCGCGCCCGAGGGTTTTGTCGCCGATTTCGACGTGCGGGAAAAGGACGTGTGAGCCATGGCTCGTCGAACGATCGCCCGCATTGACGTTCCTTCCCTTCGTCACAACTTGCAAACGTTGAAGGATTGGACCGGGCCCGGAAACTTCTTTTGCCCGATGGTGAAGGCCAACGCCTATGGCCACGATGCCGCTCTGGTCGCGCGCGTGGCCGAGCAGCAGGGAGTCTCGGCGCTCGGAACCGCGTTGGTCGAAGAGGCCGTGTCCCTTCGCCAGACCGGTATTCTCGGACCCATTTTAACTTTTTCGCCGCTCGACGCCGAGAGCGCGGCGCAGGTTTTCCGGCACGGTCTCACGCCCGTCATCACGCGTTTCGAAGATCTTCTGGCTCTCGAAAAAAGTCGGGGCGCGCAAAACGTCGCGGCGCATTTGAAGTTCAATTCCGGAATGCAGCGTCTGGGCTTCGACGCGGGCGACCTGCCGCGACTCAAATCCGAACTCGATCGCTTGAATTGGTTGCGGGTCGACGGCGTTTGCACGCACCTGACTCACGGCGAAGAGGCCGATCAAGCGGGCTCGCCGAGCGCCGTGCAGATCCGTAAGTTTTTAGAAGTCACGCAAGATCTGCCGGGCGCGCGTCACGCGCATAAAACAGCGTCGCTCGCGGCGCTCAAAGGCGCGGGCCAAGAAAGCGGCGTAGGCGCTCGCCCCGGCATCGGCGTTTACGGTTTGCCCCACGACGGATTTCACAAGGGCGAAGGCTTGCGCTCCGTGCTCACCTGGACGACCGAAATCGCGCTCATGCACACCGTGCAAAAAGGTGAGACTGTGTCCTATTCCGCACGGTGGACCGCTCCGCGCGACTCGAAAGTCGCGGTGTTGCCCGTGGGCTACGGCGATGGTTATATGCGGAGTTTAAGCGGCAAAGGTCAGGTGCTCGTGCGCGGACATCGCGTGCCGATCGTCGGCAGCGTGTGCATGGACTACGTCATGGTCGACCTCACCGATGTGTGGGCGGCCGAAGGTGAAATCAAAATCGGGGAATCGGTGGTCGTGCTCGGGCGCCAGGGACAAGAAGAGATCAGCGCCGCGGAAATCGCGGCCGCGGCGGGAACGATCGCCTATGAAGTCGTCACCAACATCAGCGCGCGCGTGCGCCGCGAGGCCGTATGATCCGGGTTTGGACCAAGAATCGCGAGCGCATCAACACCGCGATCGACGATTTCTTCTGGGGCGTTTGGAAAAGCGTCCATCAATTCCTGATCGATTGCGGCCGCGCTTGCATTTTTTTTGCCGACGGCGTGAGGCTGATCTTCAAACGGCCTTTCCGTTTGGAAGAACTTCTGAAACATATGGAATTCATCGGCAATAAATCGGTGATCATCATCGCGATGACCAGCGTGTTCACGGGCCTTGCGCTGTCCTACCAGATTTACTTGGGATTCTTGCTGGTGAACGCCACCAACCTGGTCGGGCCGACCGTGGGACTCGGGATCACGCGCGAACTCGGCCCCGTGCTCACGGGCTTGATCGTCGCCGCGCGCGCGGGCGGCGCGATGGCCGCGCGGCTCGGCACCATGCGGGTCTCGGAGCAAATCGACGCGCTCGAAGTGATGGGGATCGACCCCAAACAATATTTG
>DAISHW010000080.1:0-9945 GCA_036822295.1 Bdellovibrionales bacterium
TCCGACAATTATTACGACCTGTCGATGTGGGGCAAGTTCCTGGATCGCGCGCACCACTTCGTCTTGCCGCTCGTTTGTTACGTGGTGAACGGTTTCACGGTGCTGGTGTTCTTGATGAAGAATTCTCTTCTGGAGGAGATCCGCCTGGATTACGTGCGTACGGCGCGCGCCAAAGGCGTGGCCGAGCGCCAAGTCGTTTACAAGCACGCGCTTCGTAACGCCTTGATTCCGATTCTGACGGGTTTGGGGAGTTTCCTCACGGTGTTCTTCGCCGGCTCGATCATTATTGAGCAGGTGTACAACATCGACGGCATGGGTTTGCTCAGCTACAAATCGATTCTGTCGCGCGATTACAACGTGATCATGGCGCTGATCTTCATTCAGAGCGTGCTGGCGATGGCGGGGCGCCTGATCTCGGATATCACCTACGTGCTGGTGGACCCAAGGATCGACTTCCAATGATGAAGAGTTGGATCAAGAACGAGCTGACGCTCAAGCGCATTCAACGTTTCCGGGCCATCAAGCGCGCCGTTTGGTCGACGTACCTGATCGCCTTCATGCTGTTCTTGAGCGTCACCGCGGAGTTCTGGGCCAACAACAAGCCGATCCTCATGAAGTACAACGGCTCGCTCTACGTTCCTGTGGTGCGCGATTACTATCCCACCGAATTCGGCCAAGAGGGCTTCATCACCAATTACCGATTGGTCGACACGAAGGCGGAAGGCAATTGGGCGCTATGGCCATTGGTCCGCTGGAACCCTTACGAGTCCAATGAAAAACTCGACACCTATCCGGGCGGCCCGACCAAGGACAATTGGCTCGGCACCGACGACCGCGGCCGCGACGTGCTCGCGCGTTTGATTTACGGCTTCCGCTACAGTATGGGTTTCGCGCTGGCGGTCTGGTTCTTCTCGTTCCTGGTGGGCACGATTTGCGGCGCGATCATGGGTTATTGGGGGGGGCGAACCGACATGTTCGGCCAGCGCGTGGTCGAAGTCTTCGACTCGCTTCCGTACCTGTTGATGCTGCTGACGCTGATCGCGTTTTTGGGAGCGTCATTGCCGCTGCTGGTGGCGTTCTCGGTGCTGCTCGGCTGGATGCGCATTTCTACGTACATGCGCGCCGAATTCTTGCGCCTGCGCAAACGCGACTTTGTCGAGAGCGCCAAAGCCCAAGGAGTGGGCACGTACCGTATCTTGTTTCGTCATATTCTGCCGAACGGTTTGAGCCCGCTGATCACGTTCTCGCCGACTGAAATCGCGGCCAACATCTACACGCTGGCGATTCTGGATTACCTGGGCATGGGGCTTCCGCCGCCGACGCCCAGCTGGGGCGAGCTGCTCCAGCAGGCGCAGAACTACTTCACGCTGGCTTGGTGGCTCGCGATCTATCCGTCGCTGGCGATGGTGATCTCGCTGACCGCTTTGACTTTTATCGGTGAGGGTGTCCGCAACGCCTATGATCCACGCCAGTCGCTCGTGGAATGAATCTTGCGAAGTCTTTGGATAACAACGTAGTCCACGATTTAAGCCCGGTTTAGAGTCCCGGTCCCTGACGAGCGGCTCGACAACCGGCGCGAAAATTCATGGTCGTAGGTTCGTAAGTCTATTTCGTAAGTCTATTCGGAGGCCCACATGAAGTTTAAAGCGATCTCTCTTATCAGCCTGTTCTTCCTGTCCGGTTTGGCCCAGGCCGATATGACCTTGCAGGGGCTCAGCTGGGGGGACAACGGCCGCCTGATCGTGAACGTCGAAGCCGACGGCGACCCGGTCGTCTTGAAAGATTACCTGCAAGACAACGAGAGCGTGACCGCCACCAGCGAGGACGGCGTCATACAGGCCACCATGCGGTCTTACGGCGATATGTTCGGCACGCTGGTTGTCGCCACCACGACGGGTGAGCAAGTCTATGGATTCTTGCTTAAACGCGACAAACCGGGCGTAAAACGCATGGAATCGGTCTTGGAAAGGCCGATTGTCGGTGACGGTTTGCTCGAGTCCGATATGAACCAAATGATTTCGGCCACCATGGACCATAAAAAATGGGACGTCTCGCAATCGTTCGACGCGTTCAAGGTGTATTTCACCAAGAACCCGACGCACACTCCGGGCGATTTCTTGACCGCGCTTGAGCGCAATTTGGATGTGATCGGCATTCCCGGTCTGACCAAGCAGCCCACAGAGGTCGCGGAGCAACAACCCGGCGAAACGGACGACGACGACGACTACCACATGCCCGGCAATGAAAACCGCGAAGAGGAGCCGGCCATCAAACAAGAGCGCCGTGAGCGCCGGGTGGAAGAAGACGATGGTGGCGGCGGCGGATACTTCGACCGCCAAGCGCGCAAGCAGCGTGGAGATTCGTCCACGTTGGAAGACATTTGCAATCTTCCCAATGCGCCGTGGTTCTGCGGCGAATGACCTTGCCCGGGCAAAGTCACCGCGGGCCTTTTTTATTTCACTGGCCGAGCACGTACGCGAACATCAGGGGCGCCACGATCGAGGCGTCCGATTCGATGATGTAGCGCTTCGAGAATTTATCGAGCTTGCCCCACGTGATCTTTTCGTTCGGCACCGCGCCCGAGTAAGAGCCGTACGAGGTCGTCGAGTCGCTGACCTGGCAGAAGTACGCCCATTTCGGCGTCTCGCGCTCCATATCCTGCTCGAGCATGGGCACCACGCAGATCGGGAAATCGCCGGCGATACCGCCGCCGATCTGGTAAAAACCGATGCCTTGTTTGCATTCGGTCTTCATGTACCAGTTGGCGAGCTCCACCATGTAATGCGGCCCGAGCTTCATGCATTCGGGCTTGATCTGTCCTTGCATCATGCGGCCGGCAAAGATATTTCCCAGAGTCGAATCTTCCCAGCCCGGGACGAAGATCGGCAGGTTCTTTTCCATGGCCGCCATCATCCACGAGTTTTTGGGATCGATCTGATAATGCTTCTCGAGCAAACCCTCTTTCAGGATTTGGTAGAAGTATTCATGCGGGAAGTATGACTTGCCCTCTTTCGAGGCCTTCTCCCACTTATCCAAAACCGGCTTTTCCAAGCGGCGAATGGCTTGCTCTTCGGGAATGCAGGTGTCGGTCACGCGATTCAGGTGGCGGTCAAGGAGCGCCATCTCTTCATCGACTGAAAGTTCGCGCCAGTTCGGAATGCGCACGTAATCTTCGTGCGCCACCAGATTGAAGATGTCCTCTTCGAGGTTGGCGCCCGTGCACGAGATGCCGTGGATTTTGTCCTGCCGGATCATTTCGGCGAGCGAAATGCCGAGCTCGGCCGAGCTCATCGCGCCCGCCAGCGTGACGAACATCTTGCCGCCCTTGTCGACGTGCTCTTTATAGGCCTCGGCGGCCTCTTTCAAACTAGCCGCGTTGAAGTGTAGATAATTCTTGTTGATGAACTGCGTGATCGGTCCCGCTGCCGTTCCCGTTGTTTGCGCCATGGTTCAACTCCTTCTTCTGCGGAAAGAACGGCATCGCCGACTCTTCCGTTAAGTATGTGTAACTCGAGAGCCCCCGCTCGTAGTGCTCGAGCAAGAGTCGGGCTTCCGAGCGGGAAATGGTCCCCTTCAAAATGCTGCTTTCCGTGGCCTTGCGGACCCGCTCGAGCAGGTCGGGACGGTGGTACTCCACGTACTCGAGCACTTCTTTGATGTCATCGCCTTCGACCACGTGGTCGATGGCGTAGCCGTTCTCGGTCAGCGAGACGTGAACCGCGTCGGTGTCGCCGAACAGGTTATGCAGATCGCCCAGGATCTCTTGATACGCTCCGGTCAGAAACGCGCAAAGATAGTAGGGTTGGCCGTGCTTCAGCTTATGCACTTCCAGGTACTTCTGTTCGCCCCCGGTCTCGGTGTCGATGAAATTCGTGATGTTGCCGTCCGAATCGCAGGTGATGTCGACCAAAACCGCGCGCCGCTCCGGCTGCTCCGCCAGACGGTGGATCGGCATGATTGGGAAGAGCTGATCGAGCGCCCATGAATCGGGAAGCGATTGGAAGACCGAAAAGTTACAGAAGTACGAATCCGAGAGCTCTTGTTCCAAAGAATAGCGAATGTCCTCGAGTTCGGGATTCTGGCGCGCGATGCTCACGATCTTAGTGGCGATCGCGCGGAACAAATCCTCGGCCTTGGCGCGTTGTTCGAGCGACAGTACGCCGTAGGTGAAGAGCTGAAGCGTGTCGCGTTTTTTCTCGATCAAGTCGTTGTAGTATTCGTTCACGTTCTCTTTACTCAAGGAACGGTAGATGTCCCAAAGGTCCTGCACCAACCGCGATTCCTTGTCGGGCGTTTCGACCGTGTACTCTTTGAGCGTGACCTCATTGTGTCCGAGCACGTCGAACACCAAGGCCGTCGAGTGCGCGACCAGGGCGCGGCCGCTCTCGGAGATGATATCCGGGTGCGGGATCTTTTTTTCGTCGCAGATCGACTGCAGCACGGCCACGATGTCGTTGGCGTACTCTTGCTCCGAATAGTTGGTCGAGCTGTCCGAACGGCCGGAGCCGTCGTAATCCACGCCCAGGCCGCCGCCCACGTCGATGAACTTCAGGTTCGCGCCCATGGCGTAAATCTCGGCGAAGAAGCGAGCCCCCTCTTTGATCGCGGCCTTGATGGCCTGGATCGACGGAATCTGCGAGCCGATGTGGAAGTGCATGAGTTGCAAACAGTCGAGCATGTTCTCGCCGCGAAGCATTTCCACGCCCCGCACGATTTCAGACGGCGTCAGACCGAATTTGGATTTGGCGCCCGAAGTCTCCGACCAGCGGCCCGATCCGGGCGTATTGAGTTTCGCGCGGAAGCCGATGTTCGGACGGATGTTCAAGCGCTTCGACGCCTGAATGATCATCGAAAGCTCGCTGAAGCGGTCCACCACGATGAACGTGTGGCGGCCGAGCTTTTGCGAGATCAGCGCCATCTCGATGTACTCTTGATCTTTGAAGCCGTTGCAAATGATCAGCGCGTTCGGCGTGTCCATTTGCGCGAGCGAAATCAGGAGTTCGGGCTTGGAGCCGGCCTCTAAGCCGAAGCGGTGGAACTGACCGAACTCAAGGATCTCTTCGACCAGGTGTTTCTGCTGATTGACTTTGATCGGATAGACGCCGCGGTAAACGCCGCCGTACTTGGCCTCTTCGATGGCGCGCGCGAAACAGCCGCACAGCAATTCGATGCGGGCCTTGATGATGTCGGGAAAACGCAGCAGGATCGGCATGCGGATGCCGCTCTCTTGTAAATCTTGAACCAGATTGTAGAGATCGAGTCCCGGGCCGTTGGTGCCGGCGGGTTTGACCTCGACGTTGCCTTGATCGTTGATCCGGAAAAAATTGGCGCCCCAATAATTGATTCCGTAAAGTTCCGCCGATTTACGCGTGTTCCATTCAGTCATTGGTTTCGCGCTCTCCCCTTTATTTAACAATGATGTTCAGGATCTTACCCGGTTTATAGATTATCTTTGCAACAGTTTTTCCATCGAGGGCGTTTTTCACCGCGTTCAGAGCCCGTGCGGCGTTCATGGCGTCTTCCTCGCTCGCGTCGGGCGCGAGTTCGCAGGTGCCGCGCGTCTTACCGTTCACTTGCACGCCCATCGTGATCACGTCATCGGTCACCAGCGCCGGGTCGAAGCTTGGCCACGCCGCCACCGACACCAATCCTTGGCCGCCGAGCCGTGACCAAAGCTCCTCTGCGAGGTGCGGCGCCAGGGGCGCGAGTAACTGTGCGAGCGCCAGCATGGCCGGCCGGGAACGCACGTTCTGACCGTACATCTCGTTCACCAGAATCATCATGGCGCTGATCGCCGTGTTGAAACTCATCGAGTCGTAATCTTCGCCCACTTTTTTGATGGTTTTTTGCAACAGCTTGTTCAAAGCCTCGGGAACCGCGCCGGCGTCGAGTTCCAGCGTTTGGCCTTCATCACTGACCACCAAACGCCAAACGCGGTCCAGGAATCTGCGCACGCCGTCGATGCCGGTGGTCGCCCACGGTTTGTCTTTGTCAAACGGACCCAAGAACGAGATGTACATGCGGGTCGCGTCGGCGCCGTACTGCTCGCGGACTTCGTCAGGATTCACGACGTTGCCGCGCGACTTCGACATGCGCTGGCCATCAGGCCCCATGATCACGCCTTGATGCGCCAGTTTTTGAATCGGCTCGTCACGTGACACTAACCCTGCGTCAAACAGCACCTTCTGCCAAAAACGCGCATAGAGCAGGTGACCGACCGTGTGCTCGGATCCGCCCACGTAAAGATCGACGGGCATCCAGTACTTTTGCTTGGCGAATGAGAACGGCTCCTTGGAATTCTTCGGGCCGGCGTAACGCAGGAAGTACCAGCTCGAACCCGCCGAGCCGGGCATGGTGTCGGTGTCGCGCCGGCCCTTTTCTCCGGTCTTTTTGTCCGTGTAGTCGACGAATTCGCGGACCCGCGCCAGTGGCGGCTCGCCTTGTTCCGGCGGCTCGTAATCGGCCCCCGGCGGCGGGGGCACCGGCAGCTCGTCGGGCGCAAGGCCCCGCGTGCCCGATTTTTCCATGTGCACGATCGGGAACGGCTCGCCCCAATAGCGTTGCCGCGAGAACAGCCAATCGCGCAGTTTGAACTGCACCTGGCGCTCGCCGAGTTTGCGGGCCTCTATTTCCGAGAGTATTTTTTTGATCGCCTCGGGCTTGCTCAAACCGTTTAAGAACTCGGAGTTGACCAGCTTGCCGTCGCCTTCAAACGGGAGCTCGGTTTCGGATTCCAGCACGCGTTGGATCGGCAGCCGGAATTTGGTCGCGAAATCAAAATCGCGCGCGTCGTGACCCGGAACCGCCATGATGGCGCCGGTTCCGTAATCCATCAGCACGTAGTCGGCGATCCAGATCGGAACGCGCGCCGCCGGATCCTTCGCGTCCATCAACGGGTTCAAGGCGTAGCTGCCGGTGAACACGCCGGTTTTGACCGCGTCGGCTTTGCGATCGAGTTCGCTGCGCCGGGCGCTGCGCTCGACGTACTCCTCGACTTTGGCTTTCTCCACCGAAGCGGTGAGCGACCGCACGAGGGGATGCTCGGGCGCGATGACCATGAACGTTACGCCGAACAGCGTGTCCGGCCGGGTGGTGAAGACTTCGAGTTTGCCTTTGCCGTCCTCGACCGGGAACTCCACGCGGGCGCCTTCGGATTTGCCGATCCAATGCCGTTGGCCCTCTTTCGTGCGTTCGGGCCAGTCGATGCGATCCAGGCCCTCGAGCAGACGCTCGGCGTAGTCGGTGATTTTGAGCATCCACTGTTTCATGGGCTTGCGAATGACCGGATGGCCGCCGCGCTCGGATTTGCCGTCGACCACCTCTTCGTTGGCCAAAACGGTGCGGAGCGCGGGGCACCAATTCACCGGCACTTCCTTTTGATAGGCCAAGCCTTTCTCGAACAGCTTCAAGAAAATGAACTGCGTCCATTTGTAGTAGTCGGGCTCGCAGGTCGAGATCTCGCGCTCCCAGTCGAAGCTGTAGCCGAACGATTTCAGCTGACGACGAAAATTGACGATGGCCTCTTTGGTGGTCTCGGCCGGATGGATGCCGGTTTGAATCGCGTACTGTTCGGCCGGAAGACCGAAGGCGTCGTAGCCCATCGGGTGCAGGACTTGAAAACCGCGGGCCCGCTTGTAGCGCGCCACCACGTCGGTCGGCGTATACGAAGCCAAATGGCCCACGTGCAGACCCGCGCCCGAAGGATACGGAAACATATCCAGCGCGTAGTACTTGGGTTTCGAAGCGTCCTCGCTCGCGCGGAAACACTGTGCCTGGTCCCAGGCTTGTTGCCACTTCCGATCGATCTCGTTATGCGGGTATGACATTTGGGAAAACGTTTAAGGGAGCTGCCGCTGAGAGTCAACAAATTGACTTGGAAAAGGCCTGCGCCCAGGATCGTCAGCCAGAGGAGAAAACCGTGTCAGAATTCAAGCCCGCCCTTAAGAAACCGCACCAGCACGAGATCCACGGCGACACTCGCCACGACGACTATTTCTGGATGCGTGAACGCGACAGCGAACCGGTCATGAGTTACCTGAAACAGGAGAACGCGCGCACCGAATTCGCGCTCAAGCCTGTCGCCGCGCTCGAGACGAAACTCTACCAAGAAATGCGCGCGCGGATCAAAGAGGACGACAGCACGGTTCCGGCTTTCAGCCCTCCGTACTGGTATTACACGCGCTTTGAGCAGGGGAAAGAGTACCCGATCTACTGCCGCAAGAAGGATTCGCTGTCGGCCGCGGAACAAATCATCTTCAACGAAAACGAGCATGCCACCGGCCACGACTACTACCAAGTCGCGGGAGCCGAACACTCGCCCGATCATCGCTATCTGGCACTGCCTATCGATAAAGTGGGGCGCCGCATTTACGAAATCCGGTTCATGGACTTGCAAACCGGAAAGCTGCTCGACGATCTGATCGAGGTGGCTACGCCCTCGATCGCCTGGGCGGCCGACAGCCGCACCTTGTTTTTCGTCCGCCAGGACTTGGAAACCTTGCGCGCGCATCAAGTCTATCGTTACGAGATCGGTTCCGGGGTGGGGCCCGAGCTCGTTTATGAGGAGAAAGACAACACCTTCAACGTGTACGTCGGCGCCTCAAAGAACGGAAAACGCCTGTTCATGGGCATGTACAAGCGCGATTCGAGTGAAACGCATATGCTCGACGCTTCAACCCCGAAGGGTGAATGGGTCAAGCTCGCGCCCCGCGAAGACAATCACGAATACACCGTATCGGACGGGGGCGATCGGCTTTACATTCTGACCAATTGGCAAGCGGTGAATTTCCGGGTGATGGAGGCGCCGTTGACCTCGCGCTCCAAGAGCGAATGGAAAGAGCTCGTCCCGCACAGTTCCAGCCGTTTCCTGGAAGAGATCGATCCCTACAAAGACTTCCTGGTGGTCGGCGAGCGCGAGAACGGCCTGACCCGCCTGAGCGTGATTGATCGCAAAACGGGTAAGGAGCGCCGGCTCGATTTCCCCGACGAGAGTTACGAGATGAGCTTGTTCCCGCTGCCCGATTACGAGAGCGAAATTTTGCGCTTCGCCTATGATTCGATGGTGCGCCCGCCGAGCGTGTTCGATGAAGTGATGAAGACCGGCGAGCGCATGCTTAAAAAAGTTCGCGAAGTGCCGGGTTTCAAGCAAGAGCATTATGAGTCGCGCCGGCTGTGGGCCGCGGCCAAAGACGGCACGAAAGTTCCGATCTCGATCGCTTACAAGAAGGGCATGAAACTCGACGGCGGGAATCCCTTATTCCTGTATGGCTACGGCTCCTACGGCCTGAGCATGAACGCGCATTTCTCGAGTTCGTTCTATAGCCTGATCGACCGCGGCTTCGTGGTCGCGCGTCCGCACATTCGCGGCGGCAGCGAGATGGGGCGCCACTGGTACGAGCAGGGGCGACTCCAGCACAAGATGAACACCTTCACCGATTTTATCGCGTGCGCCGAGAAGCTGATCGCGGACGGTTACACGTCTCCTGAGCATCTGCACATCATGGGCGGCAGCGCCGGCGGCCTTTTAATGGGCGCGGTGATGAATCTGCGGCCCGAGTTGTTCAAAAGCGTTTCGGCGGGCGTGCCGTTCGTCGACGTGCTCACCACCATGCTCGATGAATCGATTCCTTTGACGACCGGCGAATACAAGGAGTGGGGCGATCCGCGCAAGGCCGACGAGTACGGTTGGATGCGGACTTATTCCCCGTACGACAATATCGAGCGCAAGGCGTATCCGCACATGCTGGTGACGACCGGCTATCACGACTCGCAGGTGCAGTATTGGGAACCGGCCAAATGGGTGGCCAAACTGCGCGAGTACAAGACCGACGACAACCTTCTTTTGCTTTATACGGAGTTTGAGGCCGGGCACTCCGGGGCTTCGGGCCGGTTTGAAGCGTTGAAGCTGCTCGCCAAGGAATTTGCGTTTATCCTGATGGTCGAGGG
>DAISHW010000081.1:0-6532 GCA_036822295.1 Bdellovibrionales bacterium
CCGAGCACGCCCGCGGTGCCGCTGAGCGCGGCGAGCGTGCAAGACCCGAAGAACGGCCAAAAGACCGCCGGCGTGACGGTCATGAGCGATATCCCCGAGAATCTGACGCACGCTCAAGGCACGTTCAAGGCCGTTTACTACGGCGCCACGTTCGCGCAACTCGGCTACATCGGCGGCGACGCCGCGATTCAAATCGGTGAAGAATCCGCGCCGTGCTTCAAGGGCAGGGGCGGCATCGGCGACACGTGCCTGGGGCGCGAGCGCACCAAGCTCGTTTACAAATTCGCGAAAGCGCAGAACGGCAACACCATGCTCGTGCCCGTCAGCCGCAAGGACGACAAAGTCGAACGCCTGTCCAGGGTCGATCCCTCACGCGTTCCGGTGAACCAAGTCGAAGCGAGCCGCATGATCGGCGAGGAGATGAAACGCAAAATCCTGGGCCTGGCGAAAGCCCTGAAGGCGGCGAAAAGCACGGGCGGCGCCAAGCCCTCCGATCCGGGCTTCCGCAAATGCGAAAAGGCTTTGCGTGACTACGGCATCAAGAAGAACTTCGAGTTCTTACAAGACAAAGCTTATTTGCAATCGCTGGCGGATTTGGATCTGGAATTCCCGCTCGTCGAGGCCAAGATGATCGAGACCCCCGCCGCGCGCTGATCTACTTCAGGGTCACGCTGGGCGCGAACTCCCACCTCACGAAGCCCATGGCCGTGACCTCTTTGGTCTTCACGCTCGATTCGTATTGGCCGACGCCGCCCGCGAAGGTCCATACGCCCGTCACGTAGCGCGCGAGCACCGCGGGCATGCGCGAGTAGCCTTTGTACTCATCCGATTCCGCGTAGCGCACCGACACGAGCGCCGTCCACTGCGCGTTGATCTTCATGCCGGCCGCGCCCGTGTACACGGTTTCGCTGTCGCCCTGGCTCTTCAAGACGAAGCCCGACGTCGGATCGATGAAATCGCCGCCGTCCGCGTCTTTGCGCGACCATCTTTCGCGGCGCCATTTGCCTTGCACGAAGAACGGGCCCGCGCCGAGCGTCAGTTCGGATTCGAAGTACGTCCGGTAACGGCGCCCCAAGCACTCATAAAGTTCACATTGGTAAGCGATGTAATCATTGTCGTTTTGGTTCGCCTCACCTCCGGCCCGAGCGCCCAGGAACGCCAGGGGGAAAAACTCGACGCCGCCGACGAGCGCGTTGTAAGTGGCCGCCGTGTAGAAGTCGCCCGTCGCGCGCACGTAACCGTAGAACGGAGTCGCGTTGTCCCCCCACAAGACTTGTCCGTAGCCCGCGTTGACCGCGCCGACCGTCGAGATCGGATAAGAACGAAAAAGCACGCCCGCCGAAAGATCCGGCACGCCCGCGTGAGTGACAATTGCCGACAGTGCGAACGCAAGAAGGGCACTGAGTTTTAACACCGTGAAACGGATTCCAAAAACGCGCATAAGTTGTTCACTCCCCGGATGATGTCGCTTTACTTTCAATTGCACCCCACCCGGATAGTTTTTTCAACTGTGGTCGGGTCGTGAAATTCGGTGAAAACGCCATGGAAAATGTCTCCAGGCCCTGGCGGGGTACGCCGGTTGCTCTAGTGGTCGGCGAGGCATGGACGCCTCACGCATGAACCAACCCAATTGTCCGCAAGTCCAGGACGGACTTGTTGACCCTCCTGTCGCGTCCGCCTTCTTGAAAGGGAAGGCGGGCGTTCCTTACACAACAATTCCTACTTTCAGCTGCCACTTTCGCTTCCCCGGATCGGAGAAGGGAAGTGGCAGATTATCTTTTCGGTACGTAGTTCCGTTTTAAGGTACGTAGTACCAATTTTAGGTACGTAGTACCGCTTTCTAACTGGGGTGCGGCATCACTCAGGGGATCTCTGGCCGGGACTATAAACGCGCTCAGTGACCATTTGCGGCGCATCTTAGCGGAAATACATGGCCTTTGAGCCAGGTTTCGCAGGGTTAGCCGAGGCATCGGCCTTGCTCAAGAGGCGGATAGGAACAAGGAGTTCGCAAATGATGGAATTCGGCGCTTGCCCCCAGTGTCAGTTGGATATCTCGCCCGAGCGTAAACTGAAACGCCCGGTCATCTGCAATCACTGCGGATTCACCTCGAGCAATGACGAGATCATGCAAGGGAAGATCGAGCGTAGAAGCATCGTTTGGTTCAGCGCCATCTCGGTGTTCGTGATCGCCGCCCATATTCAACTGTCGAACTGGGATAAACACTCTTTGTCTATTATTCCGCTGGGCGTGAAATCGACTTTGGGCATGATGAGCCAGGCCGATCATGAACATAAAGCCGAAATCTGTATCGATCTTAAAAAGTGGGACTGCGTGGAAACGTCTTACGTCTCCATCGCGAAGGCCGACAGCACCCAGTGGCAGCGCGCCGCCGACTTTCAGATGAAACGCGCGAAATACGCCGAGGCCGCTCAGAGCTATTACCAGTTCTTCCAAAACGGCGGCGAAAGCCTGGAAGCCAGCTATTCGTACGCGAAAGCTCTTGCTCAGCTCGGTCAAGTGGACGAAGCCACTCAGTACTTCGACCAAGTCCTTGCTTCGAAGCCCGATGTTCTGCAAGTTACGGTAGTTCAATCCTACGTGAAACTACTGATGGATCACCAGCGTTACGACCAAGCGAAAGTCCTGATTGATAAAGTGCGCGCTCAGTCCGGCGTGACCGGCGAGCAGTTCATGGACGAAGAGCTTAACCAAATCAAAACTCTGACGACGGCCAGCCGCGAATAGACCTTTTGTTTAAATCCGAGTTCCTTGATACTCTGGTGGAGTTCATTCACCGGAGTAAGCATGGCACGTCAGACGTCGATCAACTGGACTGGCTCTCTCTTTCTCATTCTGTCACCGATCGCGGCGCTCATCCTGGGCGTCTACCACATACGAACCGAAGGTTTCCTTTGGGAGAGCTGGGCTCTCGCCGCCGTGTTCTACGCGCTCACCGCGGTGAGCATCACGGGCGGGTATCACCGCTGCTTCTCGCACAAAACTTATGAAGCCAAAACCGCGCTGAAATGGTTCTGGGCTTTGTTCGGCGCGGCGGCCTTTCAGAACTCGATCCTGATTTGGGCGCGCGATCACCGCGTGCACTACCGTTTAGTCGACACCGACACCGATCCGTACTCGATCAATCGCGGATTTTTCTTCGCGCACCTCGGCTGGATGCTCGTCAATGAAACTCCGCGCGTGAAGCTCGAGCCTTACGGCCGTGACTTGGAGCGCGATCCCGTCGTGGCGTTTCAAGACAAGCACTACGTGATCATCGCGGTGTTGATGGGCTTCGCCCTCCCGACCCTGCTGGGCTGGGCGATGGGTTCGTGGATGGGAGGTCTGGCGATCGCGGGCTTCGTTCGCATTGTGGCGCTTCACCATATGACCTTCTTCATCAACTCGGCTTGCCACTGCATCGGCAAACAGCGCTACACCGACACGAACACCGCGCGCGATTCGTTCTTAATGGCCATCGCCACGTTCGGCGAGGGCTACCATAACTTCCATCACTTCTTCGCCAATGACTACCGCAACGGCATCCGCTGGTATCACTGGGATCCGACCAAGTGGGCGATCCGCGCGTTGAGCTCGGTCGGGCTCGCCCACTCTTTGCGGCGCACGCCGTGGAGCGAGATCGTGAGGGCGCAGATGCTGATGGATGAAAAACGCGTGCGCATGCACCTGAACGAAGATTGGTCGCAACAGATTCAAGAGAAGCTCGACGGCTTGAAAGCGCGCGTGGAAGCGGCGCACGTTCAATTCGAAAAGCTCAAAGAGGAATATCGCCAGATCGCCAAAAACTACGCGCATTCCTCGATGACCAGGCTGCAAGAGATGAAACTGCAAATGCGGCTCGCGCGCATCGAATTCCGCGCGGCCCTTAAACAATGGCGTCTGTACAACGCGTTCCTGCTGGAACTCGCGCCGGCTTAAATGTTCAACCATTCGTTCCTGATCGTAGCTTTCTCGGCGATCTTCACGATCGTGAATCCGCTCGGCGCGGTGGGCCCGTTCCTGTCGATGACCGCGCGCGATCCGCTCGATAAGCGCCGCTCGACCGCCAAGCGCGCGTGTCTGCTGGCGGCGGCGGTACTGGCGGTTTGCGCCGCGGTCGGCAGCTTCGTTTTTCAATTTTTCGGTATCACGCTGCCCGCCTTGAAAATCGCCGGCGGGGTTTTGCTGTTCATGGTCGCGATCGACATGCTGAACGCGCGAGAGAGCGGCGCGAAGACCACCAAAGCGGAGCGCGACGAAGGCGCTTTGGCGGAAGACATCGCGATTTTTCCGCTCGGCATTCCGCTCCTGAGCGGCCCGGGCGCGATGGTTTCGGTTTTCATTTTGATCGAACGCGCCAAAACGCCGATGGACGAGGCGTACATTTACCTCTCGATCGTGCTGACCATGCTGATCAGCTATATCATGCTGAATCAGGCCGGCCGCCTGGCCAAATTCTTGGGCGCCACCGGCATCAACGTGATGTCGCGCATGATGGGTTTGATTCTGGCCGCGATCGCGGTGCAGTTCATCCTTAACGGCGTACTCGAAGCGATGCCGGCGCTTAAAGGTTGATCTCCCGAAAACCCCGATCTAGCATTTTCCTCGGAGGGAAATCCGATGACATTCATCCTAAGCTTGCTGTTGGCAAATGCCTTTGCCGCTCCGAACATCATGACGCCCTGTCGGTTGATCGCGGAAGAAGAGGTCCGCTACGATTTTGAAATCGCTTACCCCGAGGTCGAAGCGGTCACGGTGGTCACCACCTTTGAAAACAAGACCTCTGACACCGAGGCGATGTTCGACATCACCGCCAGCGGCCCCCTTGGCGATCAAACGGCCGAGCAGAATTGGCGCGTCGGCACCCGCGTGATCAACGGCGCTTGCCAGGCCGTCAGCTGGGAGCTGATTCGCGACGAAATCCATTGATAGTGGCTTATCGGCCTTCGCTAGAAGATCGAGTACACCGTGCTGAAACTCATCGACGTCGTGCGGATCGCGGGACGCTCGGGGAAGAAATTCAAGTACGGACTGAAGTAAATGTCGCGCGTGATCGCCCATCCGAGGCCGACCCGTTGGCTGACCAGGTTTTCATCCCAAAGCCACCAGTCCTGACGTAAACGAAAATTATTGAACACGTAGGCCACCGACGTGCGCAGGTACACCGTGTCCGAAAGCTTGTACTCGAGCGAAGGGATCATCGACAGGACGTAGTTCGAAATGCGCCCGTCGGTCTCGGGATTGTAATCGCGCGAGAAATTGTACAAATCGAAGTCGACCACTCCCCCGAGCACGAAACGCGAACCCAAGACCGTGTATTTCGCCGATTGCGCGAAACCGACCGACCACTCCTGACCGCGGTCTTGGTAGTAATCCGACGTCGTCAAACCGACTTTCAGGGACGAGCGGAACTGCGTGGCTATCCACGCGTAGGTGCGGTCGTAAGACAGCTGCGGGTTGGCGATCTCGTAATCCTTGTCCGTGGGGCGTTTCTCGACCCGCTCGCCGGCGATTTGGTGATACGGCGTGAACCACTTCAAGCCGGTGCTGAGGTTCAGGGCCTCTTGTGAGCTTAAGCGATAACGGCCGCCCATGTAGCCGCCCAGGCCCGTGCGGTTGGGGCGGGCGCGATTGTCGGGGTTCGGCATCTCGGGGTTGCTCAAGTTGTCCACCGGCGGACCCGAGTACGACAGATCGAATTTCAGACTGTAGCGCGAGAGCGAACCGGCCTGCGCTTTGAGCTCGATGTCGGTGATGCGACGGTCCTCGGAAAACTTTTTGTTCTCCAGAACCTCACCGACCTTGAGTTTGCTTTCCCCTTCGGTAGAGACCTCTTCGCCGAACGTTGCAAACGCGCCTAGACCGAGTGCCAGAAAAATTATGAAACGCAAGACCTTACCCCCCCAAAAAACCGGGATCATTTTGTCCCGGGCCCCACCGTTCTCATACTTGGTGACACCACTATTAAGCAAAGATTTCGCGGTTTCAGGGTCACCGCGACACCGAACGTGAACAAAGCTTGCGCAAATCGCGTGGCCCTGTTTTTGTATCACCAACCTCCTTGGGTGGAGGGGGAAAGCGCCTTCCAGGACAGGAGTTCATATGAAATTCGTAATGCTGACTTTGACGACGATGCTGGTGTGGGGAAGCTCGGCGTTTGCGTCCTGGTCGACGGATGGCGTCACGCCTGCCGACACGCAACGGGTTTCGTCCTGGATGGCGCTCCTCAATTCAAGCTACGGCCTGGATATCGAAGCCGCAGAAAATGTCCAGCGTGAAGAGCTACTGAAGCAGCTCGAAGTCCTTGATAACGCCTTACGCGGCCAATATGAATTGGACCTGCCGCAGGGCACGTTGTACACGTTGAAATGCGGCCGGCCCTTCTGCGGCAATTGACCCCGTCACGGGTAGCGATTTCCGTACACCTCGGGTAAACTAGCCCCCATTTGAGAGGTGACCGATGAAACTCCTTTTGATCCTTGCCCTTCTTTTGGCTCCGCTTGCGGGCGTGGCCGCGACAGAGCCAAACACGCC
>DAISHW010000081.1:6542-9824 GCA_036822295.1 Bdellovibrionales bacterium
GCTCGATCAAGCCAAAGAAAAGACCAAAGAGGTCGCCGCCGACACGAAAAAAGAAATCGAGTCGATGGCCAATGAAACGCAAAGCAAAACCAAAGAGACGCGTAAGGACTGGAGTTCGCGCCTTAGCCAGGCCGCGGATGAGTTCACGGCCGGCGTGAAGAGCGCGTGGCGCAAACTCAAAGGTGAATGATGACGTTGGGCGGGCTGATCAAACAGGCTTCGATCGCGCGCAGCGCGGTTTTTCTGCTCGAGGGCCTGCCGATCAGTCTGTTCAGCCGCTACTTCTCGCCGGCCGGAGTTGAGCCGCCCAAGCCGGAACAAGTGCGCGAGCTGTGGCGTCGCATCGTCGATCTGCATGAGCGCGAACGCAGGCTGATCGATTCGGGCGTTTACGGACTGAATGCGCTGGAGGTTGAAAATCCCTTGCGTCACGCGCGTTCGTTCCTGGAAGTGCCCGGCGACGGTTTGCGGGTCGCCTGGCGGATGCGCCAGAACAGGACCAAGGACATTCCGGCCGACGCGGCTGAGGGCATGCCCGACTACTACGCGCGCAACTTTCATTTTCAAACGGACGGTTATTTTTCAGAGTCGTCGGCGCGCCGCTATGATCATCAAGTCGAAATCCTGTTCGGCGGCACGGCGGGCGCGATGCGCAGGATCCTGCTGCCGATCCTGCGTGAAAACGCCAAGCCCGGCGGCCGTTGGCTCGAGATCGGCTGCGGCGCGGGTTCGGCCACCCGTCCCGTTCTGGCCACCTTCTCGCGCGCGCACGTGACCGCGCTCGACATGAGCGCTTCGTATTTGAAGGTCGCGCAAGATCATTTGCGCGGTTTCACGAATGTCGACTTCATGCAAGGCGACGGCGCGAACCTGCGCTTCAAAGACGAAAGCTTCGACGTCGTCTATTCGGTTTACCTGCTGCACGAGTTGCCGCGCGAGGAGCGCGAGAACGTTATGCGCGAAGCTTGGCGCGTGCTCAAGCCCGGAGGTCTCTTGATCCTGGCGGACTCGCTGCAAATGGATGACGATCCGGAACTGAATTGGGCGCTGGAGCGCTTTCCGAAAATCTATCACGAACCGTTCTACAAGAACTACATCAACCGCTCCTTGGAGAAAATGGTCGGCGAAATCCTGGGCGTTCCCGCCCAAAGCGAGAAGCTCTTTCTGACCAAAGCGGTTTGGGCCGCCAAGCCGGGCTAAAGTTTAATTGTTTACGAAGCACTTTCGTCTTAATTTGAAAACTGAACGTCTTGTTTTGAGCGTTTCACTTTGAGATGTTTCTACTGCCAGCGAACAACGAGCAATTTATTCATAAAAGCTGATTAGTTTCAGGTACTTACAAATTAAAGCTCAGGCCAACGTCAACCGATCAGTCATATAGTTACCTAAATTGATCCGACCTCAAGGACCGTTGATGGCAATGGGCAGAAAAAGAATTTGTAGCGTGGTGCATGCGCTTTGCGTGTGGCTGCCCCTATTCTTGATGCCCGCTCTAGCGAGTGCTCAGTCTGCTAGTCCAGCGGTCTTGAACATATCGGGCGCACTCTTAGATTCAAGCGGTAAACCTTTAAACGTTTCAGGTGTCGATTTCCGTTTGGAGATCTTAGATCCCGCCGGCAGTTGCGTGCTTTACCGTGAAACACACTTGAGCCAGGATTTGAGCAATAGCCAAGGTCGCTTCTCTTTGCAAATCGGTGGCGGCTCGAACGTGCAGAACTTGATCGATGAAGGCACGAACCCATCGCTATTGACCCCTAAGGTGTTCGATAACCCGGGCGCGGTTTTACCCTTTACGGGTTGTGTGGCCGGCGTGAACTTAAATCCCGGCACCCAGCGCATCATGAAGGTTTATTACCGCGTGGGTGGCGGCGCCTACGTCGCGATGTCGGGCGACGTACCGATGACGTCGACCGCGTGGTCGATGGTCGCAGAGACTTTGGGCGGTAAAAAAGCTTCGGACTTCATTCAAGTCAAAGACGATGGCGCTACGACTTCGCTCTCGCAAACCAATGCGGACTATGCGTTCAGCTTCACGAACTGGCCGAAGTTAAAAGATCTGATCGACGGCAACTCCAATCAGTACATGGATTCCACACCGACTGCGTCCGTGGGCTTTAACAACCAACGCATCACGAACTTAGCCGATCCAAGTGCTGCCAGTGACGCCGCCACCCGTGGGTATACCGACTCAAACATCGCCGGCCGCCAAACCAACATCGTGGGCATTGGCGCAGGCGTTGGCGACGGTAAAGTGCTTATGTGGGATGCCGCGGCCGATCGCTGGATTGCCTCCAACACTTCGACCATCGACAGTACGAAGCTTCCCTTAGCCGGCGGCACCATGTCTGGTGCGATCTCCATGAATGGCTATGACTTAAATGCCGTTGGCAACTTAAACATGGCCGCTGATAAAATGCTTCGGGTATCAAACAACGCCGTTGATCCGGCCGCCAATCAAGCCGGTCAAATGTGGTACAACTCAACCGGTAATGTCTTAAAGTACTTTAACGGCACCAACTCAGTTCAAATCGCGAACCTCGATACGGGTGGTAAACTCCAAGCTTCGTGGATCCCGGACAATTCAATCACCAATGCGCGCTTAGCCGATGACTCGATCACCGCCAATAAGATCAATACGACCGGGGTTGCGATCAACCGTCTACTCATCACAGACGGCACAGACCCCCAGATCATCAAATACGCCACTTGCTTAAATAACGAGATCTTGAAGTATGACACCACCACCGGTTGGGGTTGCGCCACGGTCTCATCGCTCGCGCCGGTTAAAACAGTGGCTGGAGTTTCACCAGATGTGGCCGGTAACGTGCCACTCAACATCAATGACATTGGTGGGGCTGGTACTGCGGCCTTAAGAGATGTCGGTACTGCCCCAGGCGAGTTGGCAGAGCTTGACGGTACGGGTAAGATCCCGGCCTCTCTTTTACCTGTTATTGACGGCTCACAGCTCACAAACGTCAACGCCGTGAAGCTTCAAGGCTATGATGTGGCTTCAACGGCGCCGGCTGGCTCTCAAGTATTAAAATGGAATGCCAGTAACACCCGCTGGGAGCCTGATGTTGATTTAGGTATCACGGCTCTAACGACTGATGTCGTGGCGAGTGGTACGGGCTCGGTCGTGGCGACGATTCAGCCAAACGCCATCACTTCGGCAAAGATCAATAACACTGGTATTGGCAATGGCGCCCTACTGATTACGGACACAACGACCGGTGCTACGGTCACGTATAAGTCTTGTGCGAGCGGCAAAATACTTAAATGGAC
>DAISHW010000082.1:0-2575 GCA_036822295.1 Bdellovibrionales bacterium
CGCGCCGAAATTGAATCGACCGACGCCGATGCGCTCTTGATCTATTCGACCTATTGGCCGAGCGTGATCGGGCATCAGATTCAGGCCCGCGCCAATCCGGAGTGGGTGCACGTCGACGACGAGTTCCACGAACTCGGCAGCATTCCTTATAAACTGAAAGTGGATTCCGAGCTCGCGCACGAGATGGTGAAGACCGCGAAAGCCCGTAAGCTTGAAGCGCGCGCCGTCGATTACCATGGCTTTCCGATCGATACGGGTTCGGTGGTGGTGAACAAGATCGTCAATCCGCGGAACCGGCTTCCGTGCGTGATCGTTTCGTCGAACGTGTACAGCGACCGGGCCGAGACCTTGGTGCTCGGCAAATCCGCGCGCGACGCGCTTGAAGCGCAAGGCAAGAAGGCGGTCGCGATCGTCGTGAGTTCGCTCTCAAACCGCATTCACGAGAAAAGGGTCGAGCCCGAAGACGACCATATCCATTCGCTCAAGGATCAGGAGTGGAATCAGAAGTTCTTGGAATTCTTGGCGGCGGGCCGCCTGGAAGACGTCTCCCAGCTCTCGCGCCAATTCCACAAAGAGGCGCGCGTGCACAAAGTCGCCAACTTCAAGCCGTTTTGGTGGCTGGCCTCCGTGATGGGGCAATCCAACCTTTACACGGGCGTCGTGCATGAGTACCAACCGATTTACGGCAGCGGCGCCGCGGTCGTCAGCCTGACCCCGAGCGACCGGGCGGCGCGCGATCTTGAATTCGACGAATCGGACCCCGAGAACTACAGCGGCGAGCGCAACGTCCTGGGCGGCGCGGAAACGCCCGAGGCCACGACCAATGAGTGACGAAATGAGTGACAAGCTGATCGATGTCCAAGACGTCTACCCCGACGATCCGTTCGGGGAGTCGAGCGACGGCATACCCACGGGCCGCGACGTCGAGTGGGAGCCGCTGGTCGATTACCGACGCAACGGCGTGAGCGAAAACACGATTCACGGCGCGGTCGCTTGGTATTCGGGCAACCGTCTCATCCATTCTTTTGGCGGGAACGTGATGTGCTACGGCCGCTCGATGATGAAGCCGTTTTACATCAAGGTCTTCGCCGAAGAGCTCGAAAGCACGACGGATTGGCGGCAGAAGGCGATCTCGGTTTCCTCGCACAACGGCAACGCCGAGCACGTCGAAGTTTCGCAAAGCCTGCTCAGCGAGAGTGAGTGGGGATAGATGCAGACGCCGCTCGATTTGCCGTTGGTCCAGTTCGGGCGTCAGGTCCGCAGACCCAGGCGCTGGTTCAACAATTCGAGCGGGCATCACGCGGCGATCCTGAAAGGCGCCCGGCTCAAAGGTTGGAATCGCGCGGGCTACACGCTGCCTTCGCACCCGGTGTTCAAGGAATACTTGAAGATCGTGAAACGTTATCTGGGCCAGGATTTCAAACCTAAGCGCATCGCCCGCGACGGCGACGGACTCCCCACGGTCGCGATGAGCGTGAAGGAGCTCGCTGAGTGTTACGCGGGTTTGGCTAAAAACAGAAACGAAGATTGGATCTGGGAAGCGATGATTCGCTACCCCGATTTGGTCGGCGGTTTCAACCGCCTGGACACCACGGTGATGAAGTCCTGCCGGGGCCAAGTCATCGCCAAAGAAGGCGCCGACGGTCTGTTGGGTCTAGGTATCGTTCATCCCGATTATCCCGACGGTCTAGGCGTCGTGGTCAAAGTGGCGCACGGCTGGAACCCTCAAGCGACTTGGTACGTGGCCCGGGGCATTTTAGGGGTCCTCGGTTTTACGCTCCGCAATCCATATCCGCTCAGAAGACAAAAAGCATTTCTCGTTCCGGGGATAGTGCCGGCAGAATACCTGGAGCGATTGCGCGGGATTCCCACCTGGGACGAGTGGGATCCCGATATCGATCGCTGGTACTTCGATCCCTTCGCGGAAGAGAATACGGAAAAAAGTCAGGAGGTCTGAAATGGAAAAGATAGTCTCTAAGCGGGCTCCGGATCCGGTAGGCCCCTATCCACATGCCAGACGCGTGGGCGATTTTATTTTCGTCTCGGGCATGGGCCCCAGGCAAAGCGGAACCGGCGCGATCCCGGGCGTGCAACTCGACGACGAAGGCCGCATTCGTTCGCATGACATCAGCGTGCAGACCAAAGCGACGATCGAAAACATTCGCTCGGTGCTGGAAGATGCGGGCGCGAAACTCGAAGACGTGGTCGACGTGAGCGTTTTCCTCACGCATTTGAAGACGGACTTCGAGGAGTTCAATCGCACCTACGGCGAGTACTTCGGTAAGATCGGACCGACGCGCACGACGGTCGAGGTCGCATGCCTGCCGACGCCGATCGCGGTGGAACTTAAAGTGGTGGCTTACAAGCCCCGCACATGAACGCCGGGTTTTTAATCTTTTTTCTCCATACGGCGCGCGCGGAAGAGGCGCGCGTGGTCCAAGGCGTTTTGTCGCGCATCACCTCGCTGAACCCTTTCACGATAGGAAACATCGAAGCGTTCGAGGTCACCGGGAACGTGATTGAACCGCTCACCCGCGTCGATCCGTTCACGAAGGCCTTAAAGCCTTGGCTGGCG
>DAISHW010000082.1:2632-5897 GCA_036822295.1 Bdellovibrionales bacterium
CCGCCCAGGACGTCAAACACAGCTTTGAAATGCATGGGAAACCCTACGTTTTATGGCCCGATATCGTGGGCTCTCGCGTGCTGGATGCGCATACGATCGAATTTACGGCCAAATCGCTCAATTATGAAACGCTAAGGAACATTCTGACGATGCTTAGAATCGTGCCTAAACAGGACCTGAAAACAGTCGCTCATGACGAGTTAACGGGAACAGGGCCGTTCAAAGTCGCGCGTTTCGAGCCCGGTCGCAGGCTTGAGCTCGAACCGTTTAAGGCGTGGTGGGGCGGGAGGGAATCCGCCGCGAACTTCAAGCTCGTCGTCAAAAACGTCGCCGACACGCTGGCCGCCGAACAAATGTTTCAAAAGAACGAACTCGATTTTTTTCAGCTGCCCGCGGACTACGCGAAGAGCGATGGCCCCGCGACGCCGCTCACGCTGGCGACGGGGCAGGGGATCTGGATCGATCTCAATCTCTCAAGGCCGATCTTCCGCGACCCGCGCGTGAGACAAGCGCTCATCCAGCTCTGGGATCTCGAGAGCGGCAACCAGAAAATATTCGCGGGCCGTTGGGAGCTCGCGATCGACACGTTTTCGCCGGCGACATCGTATTACCCGCCGGGTTCGCCGCTGGCGTTCAACACGACGAAAGCCAATGAAACGTTCGTCGAGCTGGGATGGCTCGATCGCGACAAAGACGGTGTCCGCGAGAAATCGATCGACGGCAAACTTGAAAAATTCAGCTTCACGCTGCTCTTGAACTCCCAAGCCGGCGAACGCTGGGCGACGCTTTTCAAAGCCGACGCCGCCAAGCTGGGGGTGGAAGTGAAACTCAAACGCGTCGATGATCCGGCCCGCTGGTGGCAGATCGTCCGCTCCAGCCAGTACGACGCGCTGGCCAGCGGCGGTCCCGTGCAAGACGAGGTGTACGAGGCCAGCTGGGGGTCGAAGGGCCAGTATAATTCGGCGAAATTCAAGAACCCGGAAGTCGACCGGCTCATCGCCAAGCTGCAAAAAGAGTACGACGGCGATCGTAGAGCGAATTTATTTAGACAGATCATCCAAATCATCCGCGCGGAGTACCCGCAACTCACCGGTCTCTTTTCGAGACAGCGGTTTTTCCTGATTTCCGCGCGTCTGAAGGTCGACCCCGAGTCGCCCTCCCAGCCATGGAAGTGGCGACTAAAGAATTGACGCTATTTCCGAACATCCCGGAAGTTCGAAAAATCCGTCGGAACGTTTGACAGGCCACCATTTCACCTTGAAGCGAAGCGCGCGGAATACTTTAAAAAAAATCTGGCGTTTGCGAAACTGTGAGCACCCAAGGGAAGGGAATTATGAAAAACGCAAAACGATTACTGTTCGCAAGTGTGTTGTTCGTGAGCCTCGGCTGTTCGAAGACCGGCGTGGGCGGCGATCAAATGTCCTCGACATTAAACAGTCAGCAGAAGTGCTCGGAAGCGGCCAAGAAGGCGGGCTCCGATCCGGATAAGCTGAAGATCGAGGGCGGCGGGAACGTGGCGCCCGGGGACGCGGCCCACTACCGGCTCAGCGAGGACTTGAGCTGCGCGACCGACAAAACGGTCGAATGGCACACGGTGGCCGGCGGCCGCTCGGTGGCCAACACCGGCACGAGCTTCGTGTCCTCTTTCTCTAAACCCGGTGAATACGTCGTCGCCGCGCAAATCAGCACGGCGGGTTCGAGTCAAACGCATGAAGTTTCGGCGAAGACGGTGGTCGCAACGCAAGTCGCGCTCAACGGTCCGCAGGTCGGCATGGCCGAGTTGGAACACCACTATGAATTGGTCGTTCCGGCGGGCGTGATCCTGGCTTCCGCGGCATGGAATTTCGGCGACGGCTCGCCGGTCGTGAACAGCTTGGCCGCGCAAGATCACACGTTCTGGGCCGTCGGACAGTACACCGTGACGGTGACGGTCGTGACGAACGCGGGCGAAACGCAAACGATCTCGCAATCGATCAAGGTGCTGGCACCCACGGACGGCATGGAGTGCGTGCGCGATCTGACGACTTCGGGCCCCACCGAAGGCGTCGTGAATCAGCCCGTGACCATGTCCGTATATATTCCGCCCTGCATGACGATCCGCATGCGCGCGCTCAGCTGGAACTTCGGCGACGGCACGGCCCGCGACGCGAACCAGACCGTGCAACACGCGTACACGAGCGCCGGCACTTATAACGTGAGCCTCGACATCTTCACCACGGCTTCGGCCACGGTTCCGCTGGTCACCTTGACCCGCACGATCGAAATTGTCGCCGTCGACGTCGAGCCGGAGCCCGAACCGGAGCCCCAGCCCGGCCAGTGCGCGACACTCGGTCAGACGCGTGAATCGAACGGCGACATTTATACCGAGGAAAAAGAGTGCGGCATCAACGGCAAGCGCACGGACTCTTACCGCGACCGTATCGTCGAGACCTGCCAACAGGTCGGCACCCTTAAAAAATGGATGGAAACCAGCCGCTCGAAAGAGCTCTTGAACGAGGGCGCTTGCGAAGGCATGTCTTGCGAATTGCCGGCGGAAGCGATGACGGGCGTCGACGCGATCCTGATGGGCATCGTGCAGGTTAACGGCAAGTACTACCTGCTGGACGGGGGATCGAAGACCTTCTACTCATCGCAATCCCCGGCCGGCAACTGCTCGGAAGTGGCTCAACTCCGCCGTTGCGACAACGGCGTGTTCAGCGGCTCGAGCACGCATAAGTTCCTGCTCTGCAATAACGGTTGCGAGGGCGTAGGCCCCCACGGAACGGTGCAAAGCGGCGTGATCGTCGGCGAAACCAAAGTTCCGAAAGCCTGCGAGTACGGTGAAACCGGCATCTTCGACACCTTCCATACGGTCGCCGACAAGACTTGCGATCGCGGAACCGTCACGACCTCGAACACCCGCACCGGAGGCCTGAAGACCGGAGGCGTTTGCCCCACCTACGGATGGCAACCGTCCGAGGCGTACAGCGCCTGTTCGGCGAATTGCGGCGGCGTGCAAACCCGCATCTTCGAATGCAAATCGCCCTTGGGCGAGACGGTCGCAAACTCACGCTGCGCGGGCCAGGCCCCGGTGGAAACGCGCGTTTGCGACGGCAACCCTGAAGCGGTTCGCCGTTCGGAATCGGCGACGGTGATCGAAGACGGAAGCGCTTCGGCCACTTGCCCGGCCAACCAAATCGGTGAAGTGGTCCGTAAACGCGAGTCCACCACCACGAAAGTGTACGCGTGCATCAATCACGCGGTGGCGCTCGAGAGCGAAACCGTG